>NZ_JAIQXU010000032.1 GCF_020166395.1 Deinococcus betulae
CAGAGCAAGTCAGCGCCTCTACCGACCCGCCTTTCTGCTCTCTGGTGCCGCCCGTTTTTTGTACCAGTAAGCTCAGTGGCGACTTACCGCCACTTCTGCCCATTCCACCCAGACCCGAACAGCGGGCATACGCCGCCTTCTGCCGGTGGGTGTCTTTTCCGCTCGGCTTGAATCGCAAGCTGTCTGGGAGTGGTTCTCAGTACGGTCGAGGGCAGCTCTTTACCGCACGGAAGCGAGTGACCTCACGAACAGTGGCTTCCGTGAAACTGAATGCCACTGTTACCGCTGGGACACAATAGACCTCCTGCGAAAGTGTAAGACTGAGTTGGTTGAGTGAAATACGATCGCTTGGAACGCACGTCAAAAGCAGATCAGACACGATTTAACCGTCATACGGAGATCCTCTTGCTCCATGAATTTTAAATGATATTCAGTCTTATTAAAGGAGTCTGTGCTAATCTTTGAACTACCGACAATTTTATTATCTTTTGTCTCTATAACTCTAACTTCCCCATCTTTATGGTAGGTACAATTCTCGTTAGTTCTTTTGCATCCCACCAACCGCTATATAATGAGATCCAAGTGTTCTCTGACGTGAGAACATTGATTGTGAATATTGCTGAATCCCCTTTCTTTAATGAGGCTATCTCGGATCGCATACCTTTGACTGTTAATGGTTTCTTAGGATCATCGTTTGTTTCGATTGTTTTTAGACTTAGCCCGCTGTCGTCACAACTCTTGAATTTCTTCAGTTTGTCCCAGCTGCTGGCCATACTAGGATTTTCAACGTCGAATGATAAATTACCGCTTTCAAGCAAAGACCTTTCGCAGCTCAGAATATATTGAATCTCAGGCTTGTTTAAGTCCAATCTATTCCCTGTGCCTTCCGTGATGTATGAAATTGGAAAATTATCTCCTTTCATATATTCTTCATGCAGCACGATTGTCTTTCCCGACTTTGATGTTACAGAAATTTGGATCGGACCATACTTTCTGCTCACCTCAATGCTCGAATGAAGGGAGAAATCCAAATCTAACCCAATGCTTTTATAATACG
This sequence comes from Deinococcus betulae, assembly GCF_020166395.1. NCBI lineage: Bacteria > Thermotogati > Deinococcota > Deinococci > Deinococcales > Deinococcaceae > Deinococcus > Deinococcus betulae. Next base: position 1,058 of record NZ_JAIQXU010000032.1, read on the forward strand.
GAATTTCCCTCTCAACACCGACCACAGGATCGGCACAATTTGTGCTGATCAGTCTGCCATCACGAATATTCCGAGTGAAACTATCTGTGCAGGCCAAGAGAAGTTTATAAGACGATTCATCAATACCTTTCGGCACTAAACCTAATGCAGCAGAACTAAAAGTAGTTAAAAGAGCGAAGACAGCCTGAGGACGAAGCATTGTTGTGATTATAACGCCTTTTCCGTCCCCTGATTAGACCTCCTGAGGAAGTCATGTTTTGGTTGCTGTGGCGTGATTGCAGAGGGCGGCGATGAGATGCGCACGCAATGCAAATCGCCGTCTTCGATGACGATAGACCTCCTTGAGCACCCGAAAGATCTTCAGTTGCCGAATGACGTGTTCCACCCGCAGGCGGGTAGTGGCCAGGGCGCGGTTTTCGCATCGTTGCTCTACGGTCAGTGGTGTGTTTTTGGAAGCTTTATGCGGCGTGATGGCATGGCCGTGATCGACCCAGAGGCCCTGATAGCCCGCATCGCCAATAAGGGCCGTCTCGCGGTGCACCCGCAGACCGGAGTGTCGGCAGAGGGTCAGATCATGCATGGACCCAAAGGCGGTAGCAACACACGTAATCATGTGTGTCGCGACGTTGATGACCACCTGAGTCTTGAGGGTATGGCGTTTCTTCTTGCCGCTGTACCAGGGGCGCTGCTTTTTTTAGGCCGCTCACATGGCGTTTCCGCCGTGTCAATGGCGATGATCTGGAAGACGTTCTCCGCTTCCCTGAGACCCTTTTTGCCTGGGAGACGAAACTGCCCACTGGCAATCAGGGCCGCTTCGACCCGTTCCACTGCGCTGCACGGTGGTTTCATGAACGCCCCAATCATCGCCCAGGTGTGCGAAGGTGCGGTACTCTCGCCAGAATTCCAGAGTCAGCAGCAGTTGTTCGGCAGGACTGAGGGCTGCGGGTCGCCCCGATTTCTTCTTGGCAGCCTCCCGTTCCACGAGGACCGCTTCCATTAAGGTGAAGGTTTCCGGATAAATTCCCGTGCGCCGCTTAAACCGCGTCCGGTTCATCTTCAGCGTGCGTTCCAAGCGATCGTGCTTCACTCAACCAGCTTAGTACTGCACTTTCGCAGGAAGTCTAATGGACCACCGCTGTAAATCCTGTCTTATTCCTTCTCGAACACCCAGGTCTGCTCCTCGGCGGTCAGGGTCAGGGTTCGGCCGCTGACACGAAGGGTCGGGCCCCCCTCCAGAGCGCTCAGCAGTGGCAGCGTCTGGTCCTCGGGGCACATCATGCGGGTGCTGATCAGCGGGCCGTCTACCAGTAGGCGCCCGCCTTTTAAGCTGTAGGCGCCGCCAAATGAATTGCAGCCGTCGGTACCGCCCACCCGGGCCCCATCCAGGGTCAGGGTCACAGGGCGAAAGGTGGAGGGCGCCGCCTGGCCATCCAGCAGCTTCAGGCGGTAGGTGCCGCTGACGGCTGGGGCGGCGGGCGGCGTCACGGGCGCCGGGCTAACCGGGGCAGGGCTGACAGGCCCCGCGCCGGTCGCGCTGCGGGTCAGGGTTAAGGTGCCGGCGGCGCCGGTTAGGGTCAGGGTGGTGCCGCTCAGCGCGGGCGTCAAGGGGCCACGCAGCAAGGTGGTCAGCGCCTGCTCAGCCTGGGCCTGTGGGGCCGAACACAGCATACGGGTGCCTGCCAGCGGCACGAACTGGAACTGACCACTGCCCAGGCGGGTGCCCGCTGCGCGCAGAGTATTGCAGCCCACCACGCCCGTGACCGCCAGTTGGGGGCCGCTCACGGTCAGACTCAGCAGGCCGTGCAGGGGCACGTCCTGACCGCCCAGGGTCAGGCGGCGGGCCACATAGCCGCCGTCCAGAGCTGCAACAGCGGAAGATGAGGTCACGGCGCCTCCGGTGAAGGTCAGGCGGCCACCACCGGCCACCAGGGTCAGGGTACTGCCGCTCTGCTCAAAACGGGTGGTGCGGGCCAGCAGGCTCAGGTAATCCTCACGCAGACTCAGGGCGGCGTCGGGACAGGTCGCGCTGCTGCCGCCCTGAAGCCCACGCAGCAGCAGCGCCTGACCTTTGAGGGTGCCGGCGCCGGTCAGGGGACTGCAACCGGTGCTGCCCGATACCCGCAGCGCCGCGCCGCTGGTGTCCAGACGCAGGGTGGGCCGCGCCAGGGCCGGGCCGGGCGTGATGGGCACCCCCCCTGGCACCTGGATGCTTTGCAGCGTCCAAGTAGTCCCGACCGGAGAAGCGGCGGCAGTACCCAGCACCGCCAGGGTCAGAGAAGCAGCCAGAGGAAGGGCGGTCAGCAGCGCACACATGGCTTGGTTGTACACCCCTGGCCTGATGGCGGCGTGATGAGCTGACAGCAGCTGCTCGCTCCACCCTGGAGGTCACAGCACACCCCTCAATTCTGCCCACGCCGCTGCCTGTGGCAGCGCCTTACTTCGTTCGCCCCAGGGCGGCCAGGGGCGACACCCCTTGGCCCCTCTGGGTTCTGCTGTAAGTGGCGTCCAGGGGCGGCCTGCCTTCATAGGCCGCCCACCGCGTACAATGAAGGCAAACGCTCGTTAGGAGCGGGGACTGCAGGAGGAACGTATGGAAGACCGCCGCATTCGGGTGCTGATTGCCAAGCCGGGCATGGACGGCCACGACAGAGGTGCCAAGGTGGTGGCGCGCGCCCTGCGTGACGCTGGGATGGAAGTGATTTACACCGGCCTGCGCCAGACCGCCGAAATGATTGTGAATGCCGCCGTGCAAGAAGACGTGGACGCCATCGGCCTGAGCGTGCTGTCAGGGGCGCACATGCACTATTTCCGCGAGGTCATGGGCCTGCTTAGGGAGCGGCAGGCCGAGGACATCATCGTGTTTGGGGGCGGCATCATCCCTGACCAGGACCTGCCCACGTTGCAGGAACTGGGGGTGGGGCGCGTCTTTACGCCCGGCGCCAGCACCGAGGACGCGGCGGCCTACCTGCGCGGCGCGGTGCAGGCCCGCTGGCGGGCCCAGGGCGAGGCGTGACCCCCGCCCGCGCCCGTGAGTGACGCGGCCGGGCGCACCAAGCCGCTGACCTTCAGTCGCCTGGCCCCGCTCTATACAGCGCAGGCCCTGGCCACGGGGGCCACGACCGTCAGCACGGTGCTGTCCAGCCTCATCATGAGTGGGCTGGGGCACGAGGGCCTGGCAGGGCTGCCCGCCACCCTGATTAGCGCCGCTGCCGCCCTCTCGGCTGGTTTCTTTGGCGCGTGGATGCTGCGCGCAGGCCGCCGCACAGGCTTGAGTGCGGCGTTCGTGCTGGGCGCTGCGGGCGCCGTGGTCGGGTTTGTGGGCGCGCGCGCGGGCCTCCTGCCCATCTTTTTGCTGGGGGCGGCGCTGGTGGGCGCGGCGCAGGGGGGCTACCAGCAGGCGCGCTACGCCGTGGCCGAGAGTGTCCCCGACGCCCGCCGGGGCACCGCCCTGGGAACCCTGATGCTCATGAGCGTGGCCGGCTCTTTTCTGATGACCGGCCTGGCGCGGCCCATTGAAGCGCTGGGGGGCGCCCTGGGCAGCACCCCCGAACTGGCCGGCTGGCTGGTGGGCGCCGCCCTGCTGGGGCTGGCCGCGCTGCTCATTCAGACCTGGCAACCGCTGCGGGCGCCTGTCAGCGCGGCGCAAGCCCGCCTGAGCCTGCGCGCGGCCTTTGCCATTCCGGGCGTGAAATCCACCGCCCTGGCCCTGGCCACCGCCCAGGGCCTGATGGTTACCCTGATGAGCCTGACGCCGCTGCGCGCGCACCACATGGGCCTGGAACATGCCGGGGTGGCCGCGCTGATCAGCGGGCACATTCTGGGCATGTTCGGTTTTGGCTGGCTGACGGGACCGGCCCTGGACCGCTACGGCCTGCGCTTTGGCTACCTGGGCGGCGCGGCGCTGCTGGCGGCGGCGGCCCTGACCGCGCCCCTGCACGGCACGGCCTGGCTGGCGGTCAGCATGTTCGTGTTGGGCCTGGGCTGGAACCTGGCCTTCGTGGCGGGCAGCAAAGCCCTGACCCGCTTTCCCGCCGCCCAGGGCGTGACGGATGGCCTGGGCTATGTGGCGGCCGGCGCGGGCACTCTGCTGGGCGGCGCCGTGATTGCCCGCTTCGGCTTTCCTGCTCTGGCCCTGACCTGCGCGTTCCTGCCCGGCCTGCTGCTGGTCAGCGCGTGGCGGGTCAAAGGTCAGTGAGACAGTCACTGACCCCACCAGTTGCGTCAACGGCTCAATCCGGACAGATTGGGAAAGGAGCGGGGCCGATAAGGTCGCGCCGTGGCACAGGCAGACCTGTGTTCTTCCAACTCATAGGCGTGAGAGAGGGAACCCCAAAGCGGTAGGAGGCGTGCCATTTTTTGCACGCCTCCCACCGCTTTGGGGTTCCCGCACCTCTGCTGCCCACCCTGTCCCCTGACCGAGCCTTGAGGTCTGGCGTCAATCCCTCTGGAACACCCTCCAGCCCCGACTCGCTTTCCCTGCTGTAGCCACTCACCACCTCCAGCTTTTACGGATTGGGCGCACTGGCGAAGGTGTCGTCTCCCGGCGTCACCGTGCCCTTGCCGCCCTGCTGGTCGTAACGGACGCCGCTATTCATGCGGGCGGCGGCTGCCGCCTGGGTGTTGGCCGCGCTCACGGCGCCGCCGGGCGCAAAAGAACGGGTCCACATGTACCAGCGCGGGGCCACGCCATGCTTGCGGGCCAGGCCGCTGGCAGGGTTCAGGTCGAAGATGTATTCGGGGAAGATCTCGGTGCGGCTGACAAACCGGGCCATCTGCAGATTGTTGTCGCCGCCCAGGTCCAGCAGGCGACTGCTCTTGATCCATTCCACGGCCACGCCGCTGGCCTTCAGGGTCTGGGCAATGCGGGCGCTGCGGGCCGCTGGGGTGGCATCGGGGCTCAGGTAAGCGTAGCTGTGGCCGCCACCTGGGCTGGCTGGCGACCAGAACGGGTCGGCCAGAATGACGCGGCCTGGCCGCCTGACGGCAGGCAGGGTGGGGTCGCTGTACGCCTGGTTGGCCAGGGCCAGCGCCATCTGCGCCCCCAGCGAGTGCCCCATCACCCGCACGCGCTCGGGGCCGCTGTATGTCCAGGCTGACAGGGCGCTTTTGTAAGCCGCGTAGAAGAGCCCCCCAGCGCTGACCGTGGGCATCCCGGCCTGGGTGTAGCTGCCGTCCGGCTGGCGGTAACGCATGTTGATGGTCTGGGTGCGCCCCAGCGCGTCGCGGTAGCTGTAGGTCGGCGTCCAGATTTTGGCCTGGGCGTGATAGGGCACGGCGACCGTGCCTTCATCGTCGGCCAGCTGGGTCCAGTGGTACAGCGCCACGTTCCAGCCCGCCTGAATCCAGGCGTCGGCCACGCTCTGACCCGCCTCGCTAAAGTAAAAGCTGTCGCGCTTGCCGGCCTTGGTGTTGCCGTCCTGCCAGCCGTGAACAAAGATCATGACGGGCCTGGCCGGGTCGTAATACCCCGCGATGGCGCCGCCGTCTGTCCGGGCCTTGCAGCCCACGCCGCCCGGAGCCCCGCTCTCGGCCTTCGAGTACCAGTACACCCCCGTATCCAGTCCCGAGGCCCCAAACGGGAGCGCCAGCCGGGTGGGACAGGCCGCCGCCTGGGTGCTCAGGGCGCTGCTGCCTGACCCCAGGGCCGTCAGGGCCAGTTGCGCTTCACTGAAGCCTGCCGGAATAGCAGGGTCCGGGGTCAGAGCAGGCGAAGGCGCAGAAGTGCAGGCCGCCAGCAAACTGCTGAGCAGCAGTGCCGACGCAGGATGGGACAGGTAGGCAGGCATGAAGACCTCCGAAGGAGCAAGGCAGCCGCCGGAAACAGTCTTCCGGCACAGGGGTTCGGTTGTGTGTGCGGGCCGCACCGTACCCCACCCGCGCTCCGAATACCAGCCCCTGAAGTTCAACCAGCAGCCCAAGCGGCCGACCCAAAAAAGCCGGAACCTCTGGGCAGAGGTTCCGGCCGGGTCTGGCGGAACGGGAGGGATTCGAACCCTCGATAAGCTTGCACCTGTATACGCTTTGCAGCGCTCACTATCTTAGATGGAAAGATAATCCCTTTTACTCAAGGAAAGCCAGGCGCTTAAAATATAAATTGGAAAACTGGATTCATAATCATCAAATTTCTCCTCCTTCAGTCAAAATTTCTCAATCTTAAATCCAGATGCATTACATAAATGGTAGTAACAGCGTTGGGAGCAAGTAAAAGAACCCGAACATCACCCAGGCTTGACGCTCGTGACGAATCCCCAAGTGCCCTGACCAAACTAAAACTGGTAGGCCAATCAAGGCTATGATTAGGCACCGGTACATAGTCTCTTCCCAGGTCAAGCCTCTTATAAAACGGCATAAGCTGAGTGTGAGGATAGGTGGACCTCCCAAGTTTAGCCAAAGCGGAAACTCTATAGGTATACGCATGTAGATCTCTTAATTTAGCAAGAGTCTGAGGGAAAGATTTAAATCGGTAGTCAACTACCTACTTATAGGGTCACAAACAGACATACGACTTAGGCGGTATAAACTTGATAAAAGAACGTCCTGAACAGATTTTCTCCATTCAGGACGTTCTTTTGTTTTGGCGGAACGGGAGGGATTCGAACCCTCGATAAGCTTGCACCTATACACGCTTTCCAGGCGTGCTCCTTCAACCACTCGGACACCGTTCCAGCGGCAGACAATCTAGCGGGTGCCGGGGCGGAATGCAACCCGAAAGCCGTGCCAGCGACGGGAAAACTGGGTCAACCTTATCTCAGACGTGGTTTCTGACCAGAGGGGCGCTTCAACTCCTCTCCCCCGGCGGCAGCGGCCACCTCTCCCAGACCTGCCTGGCCCTGGACGCCTGCCTGCCCGCTTCACCTATGATGCGGGCGTGACTTTGCTGGCCGTGCTGACGGTACTCGCGTCCTACCTCGTCGGCTCGGTGCCGGCGGCGGCCTGGGTGGCCCGCACGCGCGGCGTGGATATTCGCAAGGTGGGCAGCGGCAACAGCGGCGCCACCAATGTGCAGCGGTCGCTGGGCAATGGCCCGGCCCTCTTGGTCGCCCTGTTCGACATCCTGAAAGGCGCGCTGGCGGTCTGGGGCGCGGCCTGGCTGGGGCTGGGGCTGCCTGTCATGGCGGCGTGCGGGATGGCCGCTGTGATCGGCCACAACTTCAGCCCCTTTCTGGGGTTCCGGGGTGGCAAGGGCGTGGCCACCACTTTTGGCACCATGACTGCCCTGCTGCCAGTGGCGGGCCTGGCCTTTGCGGCGCCCATCTTTTTCCTGACGGTCGGGCTCACGCGCCTGGTCTCGGCCGGCAGTCTGCTGGCCGCTGCCGCCGCCGCCCTGAGCGCCGCGCTGGTGGGGCCGCCCTGGCTGGCGCTGGTCTTCGCCGCCTTGGCCCTGCTGATGGCCTGGCAGCACCGCGAGAACATCCGCAAGTTGCAGGCCGGCACCGAGCGGCGCTTTGGCGAGAAGGTCTGAAAGCAGAAGTTAGCAACGACTCTTCGGAGCAGGGGTCCCGATGGGTTGCACGGCTTGTGGCTGACGCCATACACCGAAATTGCTCTGACTTCTTCCCTGACTGCGCCACCCACTGAAGCCCCAGACCCCCCTAGAAACAGCGCGGCACCCTGAGCTGCTGACCGCCTGGCCGTCCCGTCCTGGCCTGCGCTATGCTGACTGGGTCAAAACAACAGGGGCGCTGGGCAGGGCGGCGCAGATGCAGGGGGAACATGTCGGCCAGAATTCGGGTATACGGCAAAGAAGCGGTATTTACGCAGGGCCAGTGGGACTGCGAGGACGAGAGCTTACAGGCGATGCTGCAGGCCCTGGCCGACCCGCGCGCCGTCACGGACGAGCAGGAGCGCGAACATGCCCTGTACGCCGCCGGACGACTAGGCGGCCTGATCGCCACCGCCTACGGCTGGGAAGCCGCTCCGCACCCCGAGGCCGAGATTCGCATGGAAGATTTTGCGCCGGCCCGGAAACCTGAACGCGCCGGCTGGCTGGGATTTCTGAAGAAAAAGCGGTGACCGCAAGGCAGCGGGATGCGGCGCCCTCTTCCGGCTGGGCGGCCATCAACAGCGGCCCCATCAGCCTCACTTGAGGTCCGACCCTCTGACAGAGAGCAGAGGGTTGCCGCACGCCTGCCCAGCGAATCTACTGGCCTGCGTCCCGCCTCTTGCTGACAGCCTCCCCTGCCCCCGCTTGACCCCACCCCCCCAACCCCCTACCCTGAAGCGCATGAACGCCCGCACGGTGACCACGACCACGTAAGGGCGGTGTCTGTGAGGACGGCCGCCCTGCGAGACACGCGGGGCGGTTTTTTGTAAAGAGTTGCCAGGAGGGGTGCGTATGCGCGTAGCGATTGTTGGAGCAACCGGAGCGGTCGGCCACGAACTTCTGAAGGTGCTGGAACACAGCAGCCTGCCTATCGACGAGCTGCTGCTGTTTGCCTCGCCCCGTTCGGCGGGCAGCACCCTGACGTTCCGGGACCAGGCCTTGACGGTGCAGGTCACCCCCGACGGCCCCATTGACGCCGATGTCGTGCTGGCCTCGGCGGGCGGCAGCGTCAGCAAGGCCCTGGCGCCCGCCTGGGTGGCGGGCGGCGCCCTGGTGATTGACAACTCCAGCGCCTTCCGCTACGACGCCGGCGTGCCGCTGGTGGTGCCCGAGGTCAACGGGGACGCTGCGCTGGCCCACCAGGGCATTATCGCCAACCCCAACTGCACCACCGCGATTGCCGTGGTGGCGGTCGCCCCCATTCACCGCGCCTACGGCGTGCGGCGCATGATTGTCAGCACCTACCAGGCCACCAGCGGCGCCGGGGCCAAGGGCATGGATGAGCTGCTGAACGAAACCCACAAGGTGCTGCACGGCAAAGAGGCGGGCGCCGAGGTCTTCGCCCATCCCATTCCCTTTAACGTCATTCCGCACATTGACGCCTTTCAGGACAACGGCTACACCAAAGAGGAAATGAAGGTGGTCTGGGAGACTCGCAAGATTCTGGGCGACGATACGCTCCAGATTTCCTGCACCGCCGTGCGGATTCCGACCCAGCGCACCCACAGCGAGGCCATTACCCTGGACCTTGAGCGGCCTGCCACACCGGCGGCCGTGCGCGAGCTGCTGGCGGGATCGGCCGGTGTCGAGGTGCGGGACGCGCCGGAGGACAAGCTGTATCCCATGCCCCTGACGGCCAGCGGCAAATATGACGTGGAGGTGGGCCGCATCCGCGAGTCGCTGGTGTTTGACGGCGGTATTGACCTGTTTGTGGCGGGGGACCAGCTGCTCAAGGGGGCGGCCCTGAATGCCGTGCAGATTGCCGAATACCTGCATGCCAAGGGTGCACTGAAGGCCAAAGTGCGCGTGTAACGCAGCCCATCCCCGAGGAAAGGAGGCCGCTCCCGTGCTGGCCTCCTTCCTCTTTTCCCTGCGGCCTCTTTAGACTGGGGGCGTGCATTCCTCTTCCCCCACGGCGCCGGCGCGCCGCACCTCACCGCTGCGCGCCGCCGCGCTGACGGGCACCCTGATTGCGGGCCTGTGGGTGCAGGAGGTCACCGATCTGGTGGTGTTCGGCGGCGACCTTGACCAGTACGGCATCGTGCCGCGCGAGCCCGGGACCCTGGGGCACATCCTCAGTGCGCCCTTTTTGCATGCGGGCTTTGCTCACCTGCTGGGCAACACCGTGCCGCTGGCGGTGCTGGCCTTCATGAGCGCCCTGCGCGGCACGGCCCGTTTTCTGGCGGCGCTGGCGCTGATCGTGGTGGTGGGCGGCGCGCTGGTGTGGCTGCTGGGGCGCGGGAACAGCATTCACCTGGGCGCCAGCGAGCTGGTGTTCGGTCTGCTGGCCTACCTGCTGGGGGTGGGCTGGTGGGAGCGCACGCTGGGCGCCGTGCTGGTGGCCGCCTCTGCCTTCGTGCTGTACGGCGGCCTGCTGTGGGGCGTGTTGCCCTCGAATCCGGCGGTGTCCTGGGAAGCGCACCTGTTTGGCTTTGTCGCGGGCCTCCTGGCGGCGGCGCTGCTGCACGGGCGCCGGCCACCCCGTGCCGGTCAAAGGCCCTGGATGCCGCCGCGCTGAAGGTCCGTGGCCACCTGCGCCACCAGCGCGGCCTGTTCCGGCCAGAACAGGGGCGGACAGGCGATGAGCGGGTGCCATTCCAGCAGAAACCCCGGTTCCAGCGGCGCCGCCGGCTCTGCTTCCAGGGTCACGCCCAGAAAGTAGCGCGTGACTTGCCACTTGGTTTTGACATAGTTCAGCCGCTCCAGGGTGCCCAGGTGCTTCACCAGCCGCACCGCCTGAAGCCCGGCCTCTTCACGCAGTTCGCGGTGCAGGGCGGCTTCGGGCGTTTCGCCGGCCTCCAGGCCACCCTTGGGCAGTTGCTGGTACGGCCCCAGCTCGACGACCACCGCCACCTGCCAGCCCGCCGCGTCTGGGCGCAGCACCACCGCGCCCACACTGGGGCGCTCGGGGACGCCAGGTGGCCGGCAGTAGTGGCCCGCATCAGGCGGCGGCAGGCGGGGGGTCACAGTTCGACCAGACCCTGTGGTGTCTCCAGCACGGCGCGGAGTTCGGGCTGAGGCGCCTCATAGACCTCGACCTCGCCGCTGAACGTCAGGCGCGTCAGGGTGTCTCTTAGGGCGTCGGGGGTCGAGGTGCCCAGATGCAGGCTCAGAAGGCGCACCCCGGCGTCGGGCAGGCGGGTGGGGGGCGGCGGGGTCTGCCAGGCGATCAGGGACGGCTGCACACCGCCGCTGGGTAGGGACCCGTCTTCCGGCACAGTCAGCGTCCAGCGGTGCTCGCCGCGCGACAGGGCCAGCACCTCCGGCCCCGGCGGCAACGTGGCCACTGCCGCCACCCAATGAATCAGGGCCGGGCCGTGCACGAGGCGAGCGCGCAGGTCCGGCGTGTCCAGCCCAAACCAGCGGGGACGGCCAGGCGACGGCGCGGCCGGATTGACCGCGATCACCTCCAGGTACGCCTGCGGCCCCAGCGACAGCAGGGCGTTGTGGGTGCCAAAGAGGTCATGCTCGCCGCCCGGCGCCAGGGAGACATGCAGCCGACCTTCCAGCCACGCACGGCCCTCGTCCAGCGTGCGGGCTGCCACCACCAGATGATCCAGCGTTGCCGTCATGGCGCCAGGATAGAGGGAACCTGGCCCCAGGCAGACCAGGGACAGGCTTGCCTCAGGGGCGGCGCAGTTCGCCCTGCAACGTGGCGCCGCCCTTCATGATGAGGGTGCTCTGGTAGGCCGGACCCTGCGACGAACTGTAAAAGAAGCTTGTCCCCGTCAGGCTGCCCGTTTCGGCGGCGCCGTCCAGCAGGGTGACGGAGAAGAACAGGCCGGACGGCACCGGCGAAGTCTGGGCGAGCAGGACCCTCGAGCCCCGGAGGGTGCCCTGGACCGTCAGGGTCCGGCCGCCCACCGACGCGCTGCCGGTCAGGCTGGCAGTTTCCGAATTAAGACGGGTGGCCGTCACATTTAGCGTGACGGGCACCGACGGCTCGGCCGGGAGGTCATAGGCCGCGCTTCCCCAGGGGCGGAAGCTGTAGAGCTGCTGATCGCTGCCAGCGCTCACGCCCTCAGGGGTCACGGTCAGGTTCATGGCGCTGCCCAGCGCCTGGGCTGCACTGGCTTCGCCGGTTTGCACGTTGATTTGCCCAGCTTCGCCGGCGCGCGTGACATAGACCACCGTGCGCCCGTCCGAGTACAGGTCCACCACCGGCGAGCAGGTGGCTGACGCCTTGAAGGTGCGCTGCACCGCGCCGTTGGCTGCGCGCAGTTCGATGGTGCCGTCCGACCAGCCCTGCAGGTACGCCGAGCCACTTTGAGGGCCAAAGGCCGCACTTTCAATGCTGGTGGGCGCCAGATTGCTGGTCAGGGCGCAGGGGTTGCCGTGTCCACTGGCGCCGCCGCTGCTCAGGCCATCTTTGGCGCGCAGGGCGCGGCCTTCACTCAACCACCACACGTCGTCGCTGCTGCGGTCGGTCAGGATTTTGCGCTCGTTGGACGTGGGCAGAGGCTTACCGTCGGCGGTGCCCACGCGGGCGTTGGCGGTGAAAGCGTCCGTTGAGGCCACCTCACCGTCCACGCTGAGGTGAGAACCCGGCACGTCGCGCGCCGCAGTCTGGACCAGCGTGCGGGGGTCATGCACGGTCAGTTTGCCGCCGCCCAGCACGTACAGCGCGCCGCTGGGACTGTAAGCGATGGCCTGGGCCTGGGGCCGCGCAGCGCGCGCCAGCACCCCCCCGGTGCGGGCGTCCAGCGCCACCACCTGACCCGCCGACGCCCGCAGGACATACACCACGCCCGCCCCAGCCCGCACGGACGACACCTGGCTGGGCACCACAAATTCCCCGGCCCAGCGGCCACTGAGAATCTTCGGGTCGGTCATCGGCACTTCGGGGGTCAAGGGTCTGGGGCAGGCGGTCAGCAGCAGGGTCAGACCAGCCAGGGCGGGAAGCAAGCGGCGCATGGCCCCACCCTAGCGCGACATGAGAAGCCTGTGGGAAAGATTTGACCGCCTTAAGCGCCGCGCGGGCGGCTCATGCCGGCTGGGTCGCCCAGGATGATAGCGGCGGCCTTTTCACCGCTTTCCATCGCCCCCTGAATCCCGCTCATGGAGGTGGCCTCACCGGCCAGCAGCACACCAGGCAGGCGGGTGGCGTGCCCACTGAGGGTCGAGGCGTATTCGGGCGGCTGGGGATACTGCGCGTGCCGGATGCGCTCGGTGAGCAGCAGGCGCAGCGTGGCCACGCCAGCGGCGCCGTACCAGCGGGCCAGTTCACCGCGCACGCGGGCGTCCAGGGCCTCATCGTCCAGGTCGGGCAGGCCCAGCACCGTCACGGTCAGGAGGTGCCCCCCGGCCGGGGCCCGCTCCGGAATGACATTGGAAAGCCAGTGCGCGTTCTGAATGAGCCCTGGCCCGGCGTTCAGCAGCAGGCGGCGCTCGCGGTCCAGGGGCGCGGGGGCGGCGTAGTGCAGGTAGGTGCTGCTCAGGTGGCCACGCGCCGCCGCCTCACCCGTCAGCTGCGCGGCGCTGCTGGGGTCCGTGGCCACGATGACGTGGCGGGCCTCCAGGTCGCCTGCACTGGTTTCCACCGTAACCGAGGCCGTGTGCGGCGTCAGGCGCCGGGCCTGAACCCCCAGGCTCAGGTCCAGGCCCTGGGCCAGTTGCCGGCTGACCTCACCCATGCCAGCGGCAGGCAGGGCCGCGCCGCCGTCCAGCAGCATGCGGAAGTAGTAGCGAAAGAGCCGCGCGCTGGTGTCCAGCTCTCTGCGCAGGAAGATGCCGCCAAAAAAGGGCCGGAAGAAGTGGTCCAGCGCCGCCTCACTGAAGCCGAAGCGGCGCAGGTAGGCCTCGGTGGTCTCGTCGGGGCCGCGCAGCAGTGTCCAGGGGGCCGGATTGCGTAGGCGCAGGGCCAGGGCCGCCACGCGCGCTTTATCGCCAAAGCCCAGGGCGCGCGTGGTCAGGGTCCCGCCCAGGGCGCCGGGATCACTGAAGGGCGACCCCACCACATCGGCCCGCTCGCCCCGGCGAATCACGGCGGCCGACGGGAGGGGCACGAGCCCCAGGGCCTCCAGCTTCAGCCAGCGCTGCGCCGCCGGGTACACTGGAAACAGCACCTGATACCCGGCGTCCAGCGTGAAGCCGTCCACCACGCGCGAGTGAACGCGCCCCCCCACCTGCGGCGCGGCCTCCAGAACCCGCACGCGCTGACCCGCCTGCGTAAGTGCGCGCGCGGCGGTCAATCCGGCCAGCCCCGCGCCAATGACAAGAACGTCGTGCATGGGCGCAGGCTACAGGGCGGCGGGGGCCGGGCGCGAGTGCCGCGCCCTCAGGAGCGCGACTCGGGCGGCAGGCCCTGCGACTCGCTGAGGTTGATCAGCCAGGCAAACAGCTGCATAAAGGCCAGCGCCAGCGCGGGCAGACCCGCCAGCATCATGATCCACCCAGAAATCTGCTGGTTTTGCAGCGGCGTCAGGTTCCACAGGCACAGCGCATTGACATACGGCGTGTACAGGACGCGGGGCGCGTACAGCCACACGCTGGCCACCGCCATCATGGGCAGGGCCGCCAGCAGCCCAAACCACCCGCGCGACCCGATACCGGCGGGCTGCACGCCCGGCAGAGGCCGCAGCACCACCCCCCACACCAGCAGGCTGCTCAGCAGATACAGCGCTGGCAGCAGCGCCCCGGCGGTGTTGGACACCACGCTGGCGTTGAACCCCGCCGGCACGTTCCAGAACACGATAACGGCCGTCCACAGCGCCAGGGCCACCCAGGGGTCCAGCAGCACGCCCAGCGCGCGCCCCAGCCCACTGCGGGGACCCAGGGGCAACGGCGGCAGGCCCAGCACCAGCAGCGGCGGCACCACTTCGGCCAGCACCATCAGGCGGCCCATGTACAGCGCCATGCTGCTCTGGGTCAGGGTGGCTGCGCGGCTCTGGGTGGTCAGCAGCAGCGCCAGCATGCCCAGGGCAAACAGGGTCACCCGCCAGGCAGGCCAGGGCGTCCCGGCCTGCCGCGAGCGCAGGTAGCCCCAGGCGTAAGCCCCCGCCGCCAGCAGCGCCGGCACCAGCAGCGCGGGGTCAAGGTGCGGCGTCAGCAGGTCGGCCAGCGTGGGACTGAGGCTGCTGGGCAGACTCACCGGGTCTCCAGAACGTGCTGGACATCGGCGCGCACCCGGTCCAGTTGCGGCAGCTGGGTGTAGTCCCACAGCACACGCAGGTGGCCCTGGGCGTCTATCAGGTAGGTGGCGGTCGTGTGGTTGATTTGGTAGGCCGCGCCCTTCACCTCGGCCCGCTGATAGGCCACGCCGTAGGCGCGCGCCAGCTGGCCCAGCGCCGGCTCGGGCACCCGCACACCTCGTCCGGCCCCGAAATAGCGGACGTAGTCGTTCAGGTCTTGCGGGGTGTCGCGTGCCGGGTCCACGCTGACCAGCACGATGTCAAAGCGCTTCTGGTCTTCGGGTGGCAGAGCGGCGCGCACCTTACTGAGATAGGACAGGGTCAGTGGGCAGATGTTGGGGCAGTGGGTGAACCCGAAAAACAGCGCGGTGACGCGCCCCTGCCCCGGCGTGAAGGTGTACCGCTGGCCGCCGGCCACCTCGCCCTGAAATCCAGTCGCGGCCGTGGCCGCCGGATAGGCCATGCCGTAAAACGGGTGCGGACTTTTCAGGCGGGCCACCCCCCACGCCCCCAGCAGCAGCAGCGTGACCGCCACCACCGCCAGCAGCGCCGACACGTACCAGGGCCGCGCAGCCGGGGGGGCCGCCTGGGCCGGCAGAGGCGCGGTCATCAGGGCTTGACCACGGGGGCGTCAAACGTATGGGTGCCGCCCGCGTCATCGGTGAGGGTCAGGGTCAGGGTCTGGCCTTCTTGCAGGGGCGCGCGCAGGCCCATCAGCATCAGGTGATCGCCGGTGTCGCTCAGGGTCAGGTCGCCGCCTGCGGGCACCGTCAGGGCCGGGGTGTCCTGCATGCCGGTCAGGCCAGCGGGGTCAGTCTGGGTCACCATCAGCATGCCGTGGCTGGCCGCGTCGGTCTGCACGCCGACCAGGCGCAGGGGCGCGGGGCCGGCGTTGTGCAGCGTGCCAAACACACTCGTGTCCCCCACGCTGGGAGGCACCGCCACCACGCGGGCGTCGTGAACACTGAGAACGCTGCTGGGCGTGCCCGCCTCATTCTGACTGTGGCCGGTGTGACCCGCCGGGTGGCCTGCCGTCTGGGGGGCCGGCCGGCAGGCCACCAGCGCCAGCAGCGCCGCGCCAAGCAACATCGAACGGGTCATATACGCGGACCTCCTTCTGGGGTCTTCTTCACCCACCAGGGCAGAGGCAGTCTAGTCCGGCCGGCCCGGCCGCTTTGTCCCCAGCAGCGGCAGGTGACGGCCTGGGCTACGTTGCCGTCCATGCCAAAGGAGCGAACAGGCCGAAAAGCCGCGCCAGAGCTGCTTTCAACTCGTTCTGCCGGCCCCCTGCTCACCCGAATCCTATGGAACCCTTTCCACGCAGCGGGTATGCTGGGGGGCAAATCATGCGCAAACCCACCATTCAGGATGTTGCCCGGCAGGCCGGGGTTGGCGTCGGCACCGTGTCACGGGTGCTGAACAACCACGTGGCCGTCAAGGGGGCCACGCGAGAAACCGTTCTCAAGGCCATTGCCGACCTTGATTACACGCCCAACCCCCACGCCCGCCGCATCGCAGGGGGCAAAAGCTACACGATCAGCGTGCTGCTGCCGGTGCTGACCACCGAATTCTATGTGCGGCTGCTGGACGGCCTGGAAACCGCCTTTCAGGAAGCGCGTTATGACGTGGCGATTTTTCCGCTGCTGGACCGCTCGCGGCTGGAACGCTACCTGGGGTCGCACACCCTGGCCTATCAGGCCGACGGGCTGGTCATGGCGACCTACAACCTCACCAAGATGTTTCATGAGCGCCGCCTGCGCACCCAACAGCCCACGGTGCTGGTGGACGCCTACGCCGACAGCGTGGATTCCTCGTTCATGGACAATGTGGCGGGCGGGCGCATGGCGGGCGAGTATGCCGTGACGCTGCCCGGCGCGCTGTACGCCGTGTGGGTGGAGACCGAACTGGACCAGCTGTTTACCACCCGCGTCTTCGAGGACCGCCGCAACGGCTTTCTGGGCGCGCTGCAAGCCGCTGGACGCGCGGTGGCCGCCGAATACACCTCCAGTTTCGATTCGCTGACGGCGCGCAACACCGCCTGCACGGTGCTGGATCAGGCGCAGGCGGCGGGGCTGCCCTGCACCGTGTTCGCCTCAGCTGACATGCTGGCGGGCGCCCTGCTGGACGAGGTGCGGCTGCGCGGCCTTCAGATAGGCACAGACGTGCGCGTGATCGGCTTTGACGACCAGCCCTGGGCCGAGAGCCGGGGCCTGACCACCCTGCACCAACCCGTCGAGAGCATGGGCTACGAGGCCGCCCAGCTGCTGCTGACGCGCCTGAACGGCTACAAGGGGCCGGCCCGCGCCCGCCGCTTCGAGCCGCGCCTGGTCGTGCGCGGCAGCGCGTGAATCTGCTGGACCGCCTGCTGGGGCACGACGCCTGGACCACCTGGACGCTGCTCAGCCGGAGCCGAGACCTGACTGATACGGATTCCGCTTAATTGCAGCACAGCCGGAAAGGCACCGCCTGAGCTTCCACATCGCGAAATCCGTATATTTTCCTTCTCGCTCCGCTCGGATTTCATCGAGCAGAATGCTCGATTCAATCGGAATCCTTATGAGGCGCAGCTGGACCAGCCGCATGACCTGGGCTGGCGCACGGTGCGGCACATCACCGAGAATATGGAGACCTGGACGAATCTGATGACCGGCCGCGTGGCCTCCGGCTGACGGCGATTCGCTCGACGATCTGGACCGTCGCCTGCGTGTGGTCGCCCCGCGCCTGGCCGCACTGGCGCGGCAGGTCGAGGCAGAGGGGCGGCTGGACGACACCTGGCTGGACGTGCTGGACTGCCCACCCCGGCCAAAGACCTATGGCGGCGCCATTGCCCACGTCCTGACCCACTCCATGCATCACCGCGCGCAACTGATTCAGATGCTGAGGGCGCTGGGGCTGCCCGGCGTGCCTGAAGGCGACCTGCTGGGCTGGGAAATGCGGGGGGCGCCGGCCCTCCCGCTCCCTGACCCTCCGAGCAGTCAGCCCTGAACGGTCTGGCCCACCTACACCCGCGCCCGGAGCCCCAGCAGCAGCCCGCCCGTAAAGGCGCCTGCGAACGGCAGATTGGCGGTCAGCACACGCATCAGCCAGGCGCCGCCCTGTTCCTGCCCCTGCCGCAGCCACGGCTCGGTTAGGGCCTGAACGCGCAGCCAGTTCACGCTGATCAGGTCAAAGTAGGCCAGCAGTTGCAACACCAGAACCAGCGTACCCAGCACAATCAGCGCGGCCCGGCCAATGTGGCGCAGCGCCACGCCGGTGGCAAAGCCCAGCAGCGCCCCCACGCTCAGGTCGGGCAGCAGGGGGCGCAGGGCGTCGGCCAGGGTCGCCTCTGGCGGGGGGGCGGCAACCAACGTCTGGACAGTCCGGGTCAAGCTCAAAGTGGGCGCATGGTAGAGCATGGGCCGCCGGGTTGGCGTGCGGGGACGGCAGAGGGGCGCTATGGTAGAAGGCAGCGTGGACGTGCCAACCGAAGTCTCCCCTCCCGACGTGATTTCCCCCGAGCTGCTCGCGCGGCTGACGGCTGGGGACGAAGGGGCGTGGTTTGATTTCGTGCAGGAGTACGAGGGCCGTATGTACGGCTACCTGTACCGCCTGGAGGGCAACAGCGAGGACGCCCTGGACCTGACCCAGGAGGTTTTCTACCGCGCCTGGCGCTCCATTCGCACCTTCCGCGTGGGCGAGCGGGTGTTGCCGTGGCTGTATCAGGTGGCGCGCAACACGCAAATCGAGTCGCACCGCCGCAAGCAGTTGCAGCGCTTCTCGCTGGAGCAGGCCCGCGAAGACGTGGGCTTTGAGGTGACCAGCGAAAAGCGCTCGCCTGTGCAGGCCGCCGAAAGCGCCGACGCCCAGGACCGGGTGCAGCGCGCCCTGCAAAAACTGCCGGCCG
This sequence comes from Deinococcus betulae, assembly GCF_020166395.1. NCBI lineage: Bacteria > Thermotogati > Deinococcota > Deinococci > Deinococcales > Deinococcaceae > Deinococcus > Deinococcus betulae. Next base: position 19,614 of record NZ_JAIQXU010000032.1, read on the forward strand.
AATACCGCGAGGCCGTCGTACTGCGCTTTGTGGAGGACCTGAGTTATGACGAGATTGCCCAGATTCAGGGGGTGGCCGTGGGCACCGCCAAGAGCCGTGTCTTCCGCGCCAAAGAGCAGCTGGCTGACCTGCTGGCAGGCGTCGCCGACGTGCATTGAGAGCAGTCCTCAGCGCGGTTGAGGGGAGAAATCCTCAACCCCTCTGCTGACGAGTGGCGGCCGAAGACAGGGAGGGGAAGTGAAATTCAGGGATGGGCCGTACTCCCCAGGGTGCAAGTGGCTGCCGCTGTGATATCGGTCCTTCACACTATCCGCAGCGGATAGGCACCTTCAGCAACACCACTTCGCCCGCCACCTGGAGATAGAGCGCCGCTTGATAAGCCGACGTGCCTCAGCGCCGCCGAGTTTCAGCGCTGGGGTCTGTCCAGCGCTCTACAGCCGGACAAACACCTGGGTCCAGTAGCGGGTGTAGGTGGTGCCGGGCCGGTTGACATAACTCAGGCCAATCAGGGTGAAGTCGCCCATGATGTTGCGGCAGTGCCCTGGACTTTTCAGCCAGCCCTGCACCACCTCGGCCGGAGTCTGCTGACCGGCGGCGATGTTCTCGGCCACCGTGGTGGGGGTCAGGCCAGCTGCCTGAACCCGGCGCAGGGGCGTACTGCCGTCAAAGCCACTGGTATGGTCAAAGTAGCTGTACAGCGACATGCCCGCCGACTGGGCCTGAGCCGCCACCGTTAGGGTGGGGTCCAGTTTCAGGGGCGGCAGGGCGGGGCCGCCAGGGCGCTGCGACGCGCAGTTCCAGCCCTGGGCGCGCGCCTGGTTGGTCAGGCGCAGCACCTCAGCGTCGTAAGGGGCGCTGGTGGTCCAGGGGGCCACGGTGATGTTCAGGCGGTGCTCGGCCGTGCGGCCATCGCTGGTGGCAGCGCGCACCGTGGCGGCGTAGGTGCCGTTGGGCAGCCGGTTCGCCGCCGTGCCTACCTCACGGCCACCCAGCAGCAGGGTCGGGCGGGCCGGCGTATACAGCACGCTGCCCTCGGCACTCAGGCGCACCTCGCCGGGGGTGGGTTGCAGCACGGTCAGGGCGGCGCGCTCAGGGCCGGCGCTGAGCACCGGCAGGCTGGCCTCGGCGCGGCTGACCACGCGGCCCTGGGCGTCCAGCAAAGCCGCTTGAAGGCGGTAGGTGCCAGGCCGGTAATAGATGTGGTCGGCGGCCGGACCACTGGCGACTGCACCGTCCCCGAAGGTCCACTGCACGGTGTAGCCGGCAGGCGCTGACGCCTGAAAGGTTACCCGCAGCGGCGCCTGACGCTCGGCGCTGGCGCTATAACCAATGCGGAAGAACCCATCCTGGGCGTGGCCAGAGTCCAGGGCAGCCGAGCCGCCCAGCAGAGCCAGAGTAGACAGCAGGCGGCGGGCAGAGGTCACGCCCGCAGGGTAGGGCAGCGCTGCACGCCGCGCTGTAAGCGACTCGGGATTGTCAGGTGTAGATCAGCAGGCGGCGGGCAGGGGTGCTGTGTGCGATGGACGCAGACTCTCTTGGGGCACATACGGTGGGGCCGACTCGACCTCTCCAATGGCGCAACCCCTGGAGAATAGGTGCTGGGGATGGCGTGAGACCGTCTGTTCTTTCCGGATGTGGAGACGAAACCGGCCAAGGCCAGATCAGACGGACGCCGACCCCACCGCCTGCAACAACGTTTCAAGCTGAGCGACTTGGGAGCGAAGTAGGTTCTGGGCGTATCCCCTTACATGGTGTGCAAACGAAATCAGGTATGTCGAAGTCACCGGACAAGCGCACGAGTAGAGCGGCGCCAACTCGCTGAGCAAGCCAGAGGACAGACGGGACAACGAAGATCCTGATAAGGGTCCACCACGTCCCAGAGTCCCGTCCAAAAGCGTTGAATCCCACTGGAGCGCAGCGAAGAACACCCTGCTCACCGCCTTCCTGGCAAGGGCCTTACACAACCATACGGGGCTTTTCGCTCGCAAAGGGCTGCACCTGAGAACATTCCTGCAGACTGCTCTCAGTCAGGAGGAAGGCGCCGAGACCTCACTGGCTGGCGCGGGCTGTCCGAATGTCAGGGTCAGCAGCAGCCCGCCGCCGGCCGCTTGGGTCATGCTGATGTCGCCGCCGTGGGCACGGGCGTAGCGGCGCACCAGGGGCAGTCCAAGTCCCTGTCCCGCAGTCAGGCCGCGTGGACCGCGCTCGTAGGGCAAAAACACGCGGGCGCGTTCTTCTGGACCCATGCCGGCGCCAAAGTCGCGCACCCGAATGCGGGGCGCCCCGGCGTGGACATCCAGTGTGACTTCCACATGGCTGTCGGTGTATTTCAGGGCGTTTTCAATCAGGTTTTCCAGCATCTGCCGCACGCGCCCAGGGTCCACAGCCCACACCACCGGGTCTGGCGGATTGAGCACTTGCACCCGCGCCGATGCAAAGCGGTCAGTCAACTCGCGCAGGTCGCGGCGCTGGGGCCGCAGGGTCACGTCCAAATACAGGTCGTTCAGGCGCGTCAGGTCGGCGCGGCTGGCCAGCTGCCCGGCGCTGTCTTCAATCATGGCCAGCAGGTGCTGGCGCTCCTCGGGGGTCTGGGCCTGACGCAGCAGGTCGCTGGCCAGCATCAGCGCTTGGAGCGGGCGGCGCAGTTCGTGGCTGGCCAGGCTCAGGGCCTCGCGCTGCCGGGCCTCGCGGCGCTCGACGCGCAGGCGCTCACCCCGCCACAGCAGCAGCGCGCGCAGAATCAGCAGCACGCTGACCAGCCCCGACAGCAGCGCGGCCACGCCCAGCGTGCGGCGCAGGTCACTGAGGGCCTGGGCCGAGCGCAGCCCCAGTTCCCGGCTGTATTCGGCGGCGGCGCTGTTCAGGGCCAGACTTTCGGCCACCGCCTGCGCCACACTGGCGTCGGTGTCTAGCCGTAGGGCGCGCTCGACCACACCCAGCCGCGCCTCGCCCTGCCGCTCGATCTCGGCCAGCAGCACGAACTGCTGGGGATTCTGGGCACTGGACAGGGCGATGTCGCGCAGCAGGGTGCGGCGGGCCGGACGTTCCTGCGGATTCAGGCGCGCCACCTGATACTGCAACACGTCCTGCGCCAGCCCCTGATAGGCGTGGGGTTTCCAGCCGCCGCCGGTCTGAATCAGGGCGTCGTACGCGGGGCGCGTGACCACCACCAGCAGGCCCAAGCTCAGCAGCGCGGGCAGCAGCGCCAGCCCCAGTTCGCGGGCCAGGCGGCGGCGCGTCACCCCCGGCGGCACTGCCCGGCGCAGCGCACTCACGGCGCCGGGGCCAGGCGTTCGGCGTACCACACCCACGCGGCCGAGTACCCCGTGCTGTAAAACCGCGCTGGCTCTGGCGGCAGCACCACCGTCAGGGGCCCTTTCTCAAGAGTCGAGATGGCGTGGCCGTCGGCGCGGTAGGCCAGCATCACCGGAAACTGCAGGTAGTCGCTGGCGCGAATGGTCGCCGCAAAGCCGTTGGTGGCCGACACCCGCACGTCCTGTCCAGCAAAACCGCCCCGCGCCGCCAGGTCACGCAGCGGCACCCCCTCATAGACAAAGCGGCGCCCCAGCTGCGGGTGCAGGGTGGCGTAGCGCACGGTGGGCATGGCCTGAAGCTGCCGCACTGTGAGCTTGAGGAGACCGCGCGCCGTCTCAATGGTCAGCGCGGTGGCTTCACCTGGGCGGGGCTTGGGCGCCGCCTGGGCGAGCCGCACATAGGGAAATGGGGCCGCGCGCAGCTGAACGGTCACCGCACCGGCCAGCCCCAGCAGAGCGGCGCTCAGAAGGACTGCCTGAGAAAGACGCAGCTTGACCGGCAACACGCGCGCAGTCTACCAACCGGGCCGGGCGCAAAAAGGCCTGAGGCCACACGGCTGAGGCCAGTCGTCGCCCGGCTGCTCCGGTCCCAGTCCAGCTACCACATGAGGCCCCGCCCTCACACATGAGCAGGATATAAGCGGGCGCTCCGGCTGACTGGAGTGTGGCGTCAGGCCCAGGTCACTTAGCGGGCGCAGGGTAGAGCCATGAAAGTCATCCTTCCCCTGACCCTCCTCACGGCGGCCCTGGGCTGCAGCGCCCTGGCGGCGCCGACCCTCAGTGCCCAGAGCATCATCGTCAATCCGGCGCCCACCAGCCTGAGCGTCAAGGTTTGGACCGACCGTGACACCAGCGGCGCGGCCACACCCAACTACGCGCCCGGCGAGAAGATTCGGCTGTTTACCCAGGTCAACCAGGACGCCTACGTCTACCTCTTTAATGTGGACCCCAGCGGCCAGGTGGACCTGATTCTGCCCAACCGCTTTCAGGGCGGCGCCAACTTTCTGAAAGCCAATGCTGTCAAGGTGTTTCCGGCGGCGGGCGACCCCTTTACCTTTGACATCGCGGCGCCGTACGGCGTGAACAAGGTGCTGGCGCTCGCCAGTCTGAAGCCTCTGAACCTGGACCAGATTGCGACCTTCAAGAGCCAGCAGAACAGCTTTGCGGACGTGAATGTCAAGGGCCAGCAGGGCCTGGCCCAGGCGCTGAGCATCGTGGTCAATCCCGCGCCTCAGAACAGCTGGATCACCGATACCGCCTCTTATAACGTGGCCGCCCGCGCCAGCGCCGCGCAGCTGAAGACCACGCCCACCTCACCTGTGGCGGCGGCCCCCGCACCCACGACCTCGGCGCCTCGCACCGCGCAGGCCCTGTCGGTCACCGTCGGGCCCTGGGGAAATGCCCGCGAGTGGTCCACGACGGTAGACGGCCGCGCTGACCTCAAAGCCCAGCATGACCAGTACGCCGCCAAGCTGAAGGCCGAGGGCTACACCCTGGTCAAGACCAGCAGCAAACCCAGTGAAATCAAGAGTGAGTTCCGTAAGGGCAGCAGCAAGGCCGAGCTGACGGTCAAGCGCAAGGGCAATCGCCTGGAAATCAAGGTCGAGCGCAGTTCGTAAAACACGGCGCAGCTCAGAGGGGGGTCATCCGGCAGGGTGACCCCCCTCCCCCTTGAGGTCTGAAGCCGCGTTATCGCTTATGATTTCGGGGCACCACAAATTCACGCACCCACTCCGCAGCCGTGCGGGGTGTTCTGTGTGCTGGAGGTTTCAACTGTGAAACGTTCTGCCTTTTGGGGGGTCGTCTCGTCGGCCCTGCTGCTGTCTGCCTGTACTCAAACCCCAGCGCCTAGCCCTGCCCCATCTGGAACCGTTTCCAAAGATGCTGCGCTCACCGGCCAGGCCATCAGCGGCGCGAATATAGACGCCTGGCGGCAGCAGGTGATCTATCTCGTGTTGCCGGACCGTTTCTTTAATGGAAACTCTTCCAATGACACCCTGGGCGCGGCCAACTGCTTAGACCGCACCAGCGCTACCAAGTTTCACGGGGGCGACCTGGCCGGACTGCGCGCCAAGCTGCCCTACATCCGCGACCTGGGGGCCAGCGCCGTCTGGACCACCCCGGTCTACAAGCAAGTCGGGCTGGTCAATGGCAATTCGTGCGGTTATCACGGCTACTGGCCCGACTATGCCAACCCCAACGACACCGCCCTGGACCCCAAATTTGGCACTGGCGCCGAGTTGACCGGCCTAATTAACGACCTCAAGGCCGGCGGGCAAAAGTACATCATGGACATGGTCGTCAACCACGCCGGCTACGGCGCGCGCATTGCCTCGCAGCAGCCCGGCTGGTTTCACGGGAACTGCAGTGGGGACGAGATTGTCTGCCCGTTGGCGGGCCTGCCCGACTTCCGGCAAGAGGACAGCGCGGTGGCCACCTACCTGACCAACCTCTCCAAGAGCTGGGCGGCCACCTACGCCGTGGACGGGATTCGGATGGACACCGTCAAGCACGTGCCCAACAGCTACTGGCAGAACTCGTGGGTACCGGGGGTGCTGGCCACCCGTCCCAATACCTTCTTGCTGGGCGAGGCGTTCCTGTCGGGGAGTGCGTCGCAGCTCAAGCCTTTCCTGGACGCTGGATTCGATTCCACCTTCAACTTCCCGCTGCGTCAGGCCCTGGTGGACGGCGTCGGCAAAGCCGGCAGCCTGGACCGGGTGGCCGCCAGCATGAGCGACACCCTGGGCACCCTGGGCCTGGACCGCACGCTGCTGCAAGTGAACCTGCTGGACAACCACGACGTGCCGCGCTTCGTGAACGAGCCGGGCGCAGGCGTGGCCGAAGCCGACATCCGGGCCCGCTACCAGAACGCCCTGGGCCTGCTGATGACGCTGCCGGGCATTCCGCAGCTGTACTACGGCAACGAACTGGGCATGTACGGCGGCTCCGACCCCGACAACCGCCGCGACATGCCGACCTGGGCCTGGACCGACAGTGGCCGGAACGCCGCGCAGGCCAACTTCGTGGCGGGCGGCGGCACCCCCAAAACCACCTACGACCTGACCAAAAAACTGATCGGGATTCGCACGGCCAATGCGGCACTTTGGAAAGGCAATTACGCCGAACTGTGGCGCCCCAACGGCGGCCAGAACGTCTACGCCTTCTACCGGGGCAGCGGCGCCAACCGCTTTGTGGTGGTGGTCAATACTTCAGGCAGCAGCGCGGCGGTCAACTTGGACCTGGCTGGCAACAGCGGCATCAGCGCCGCCGACAAGAGCGCGCTGACGAACGGCACGGTCTTTAACGACCTGCTGGCCGAAGGTGCGCCGGCCAGCGCCACGGTGACGGCGGGCAAGCTGCCGGTCACGCTGGGGGCAGGCAAGATGGGCATCTACCGCGCTGGGGCGTCTGGCACGGGCGGCGGGGGCACGGCCGTGCCGGTCACTTTTCAGGTCACAGCCAGCACCTACTTCGGCCAGGACGTCTATCTACTGGGCGACCGAAGCGAACTGGGCGCCTGGAACACCGCCAGCGCCCTGGCCCTGACCCCTAGCAACTGCAGCGGCAGCACCTGCACCTGGAAAACCACGGTCAGCCTGCCGCCCAGTGCCGCCTTGCAGTTCAAGTTCGTCAAGAAGCCCGGCGACAGCGGCGCCAGCGTCACCTGGGAGGGCGGCAGCAACCGCACATACACCGTGCCGGCCTCGGGCACAGGCACGGTCAACGGCGGCAGCTGGAGGCCGTAAGGGGGTTGCAGAACGTGATGTATAGGGGGTAGAGAACTGCTGTTCTCATAAGCCGTTCTTACTCTTCCTTTGTGCAGAGGCTGGATTCAGAGAGCTTTCCAGCAGGAGGAAGCCAGGACAGATTCTCTCCTCAGGCTACCTACCTGACCTCCTGACCGGAAGAACAACCCGTTAACCTCAAGCGCTCCTTCTCCTCCCCCGTCCCCATTCAACAAACGAGCGTTTGGTCCCTCTGCCTCCCGGCTGCTACGCTGGGAGGCATCCATCTTGCGGGGCTGACCGCCCGCAACCCAGTGTCCTGTCATGCCTGAGCCTCTGCCCTGCCCCCTGCCCGGTGCGCGCCGACTGTTAAACCAGCGCCGCGCGCCCTGACGGCGCTTTTTGAGCAAGCAGGGCGCGGGGTCACTGCGCCTCAGCTGCCTGCTTCTGGCCTGCTTCCGGTTCATTCCCCCTCAAGGAGCCTTCCGCATGACTTCACCCAAATCTGTTCCCACCGCGCCGGAATCAGGCGAGACCGACCGCGCCTTCCAGGCCGCGCAGGCCGCCTACGACGCGGCCCAGCAGGATGACCGTATGGTGCAAATCGTGGCGCCCGACGGCAGCGTGCTTCGCCCCGACCTGCTGCCCGCCCCCGAGATTCGTCTTGAGCTGTACCGCCAGATGCGCCGCGCCCGCCACTTTGATGAGCGCGGCTGGGTGCTGTACCGCCAGGGCCGCCTGGGCGTCTTTCCGCCGTTTGGCGGCATGGAAGCCAGTCAGGTGGGCACCGCCGCCGCGCTGACCAAGAACGACTGGCTGTTTCCCACCTACCGCGACACCGGCGCGGCCCTGACCCTGGGCCTGCCGATTGCGCGCACGCTGGCCTACTGGCGCACCTCGCCGCACGGCTGGCACATGCCCGCCGACCTGAAGGTGCTGCCCTTTTACATCCCGATTGCCACCCAGTACCCGCAGGCGGTGGGCGCCGCCCTGGCCGAGCGCCGCAAAGGCACCCGCAACGTGGCGATGGCCTTTATTGGCGACGGTGGCAGCAGCGAAGGTGACTTTCACGAGGCCCTAAATTTTGCTGGCGCCCTGAACGCGCCGTGCGTCTTTATCCTCCAGAACAACGGCTGGGCCATCTCGGTGCCCACGCGCACCCAGACCAAGGCCACCGACCTCTCGCGCCGCGCCGACGGCTACGGCATTCCCGGCGTGCGGGTGGACGGCAACGACGCTCTGGCGACCTACCACGTTACTGCCGAGGCTGTGGCGCGCGCCCGAAACGGCGAAGGCCCCACCCTGATTGAAACCGTGACCTACCGCGTCAAGCCGCACACCGTGGCCGACGACCCCAGCCGCTACCGCACCGAAGCCGAGTTGGAAGGCTGGGACGCCAAGGACCCCGTGCTGCGCCTGCGCACTCACCTGCTGAACGAAGGCCTACTGACCGAGGAGAGCGAGGCCGCGCTGCTGGCCGAGGTGGCCGCCGAGTTCGAGGCGGCGCTGCAGGAAGCCGACAGCTACCCCGAGCCAACACCAGCCGAGATTCTGGACCATGTGTTTGCCGAACCCACCCCGCAACTCCAGAAACAGCGCGAGCAGATTCTCGCGGAGGACGCCCAATGACGGCCACTGCCACGAACACCAAGACCATGACGATGGTGGCCGCCATCAACGACGCGCTGGACCTTGCCCTCAGTGCCGATGAGGCTGTACATATCTTCGGCGAGGACGTGGGCGTGATGGGGGGCGTCTTCCGCGCCACCGATGGCCTTCAGGCCAAACACGGCGTGGAGCGCGTCTTTGATACCCCCCTGGCCGAAGCGGCCATTGTGGGCATGGGCATTGGCATGGGCCTGGCGGGCCTGAAACCCATTGCCGAGATTCAATTTGCGGGCTTTCTCTACCCGGCGCTGGACCAGATTCTGTCGCACCTGGGCCGTTTCCGGCACCGCACCCGCAGCCGCTACCACCTGCCGATGGTGATCCGCGCGCCCTACGGCGGCGGCGTGCATACCCCCGAGCAGCACGCCGACAGCCCCGAGGCCATCCTGGCCCACACGCCGGGCGTCAAGGTCGTGATTCCCAGCACCCCCGCCGACGCCAAGGGCCTGCTGCTGAGCGCCATCAACGACCCCGACCCGGTGTTCTTCTTTGAGGCCATTAAGCTCTACCGCAGCGTCAAGGAAGAGGTGCCGGTAGGCGACTACCGCGTCCCCCTGGGCAAAGCGCGCGTGGCGACGGAAGGCGACGACGTGACGGTCATCTGTTACGGCGGCATGGTTGAGGTGGCGCAGAAGGCTGCCGCCGCCGCCAAGAACGCGGGGATTGGGGTTGAAGTCATTGACTTGCGCACCCTGGTCCCGATGGACACCGAAACCGTCCTGGCCAGCGTGGCCAAGACCGGCCGCGCCGTGGTCGTCACCGAGGCGCCCCGCACTGCCGGATTTCACAGCGAAATCAGCGCCGTGATTGCCGAAGAGGCCATTGAATACCTGCGCGCGCCGATTGTACGCGTGACCGGCTTTGACGCCCCGTATCCGCCATTCACCGCTGTAGAGGACGTCTACCGCCCCAACCCGGTGCGTGTGGCGAAGGCCATCAAGCAGGTCATGGCGTACTAAAAAGCGGGGAGTGGGTTGTGGGAAGTAGGGGGTGGGAACAGCCTTCAGGGCACGGGTGAGGCCCTGGCCATTTACTCTGGCCCCACCACCGCTCCACGCCCGAGGTCTTCAGGGTTCACCATCTCCTTCAAAGCCAGAAATCCAGGGGACGAGCCAACTCAATGTGGCTCGCCCTTTTCCTTCCCAAACGGCGACCTTGGCCACGTTTGTACCTCAGCGCGGCATCATGAAGGGCACGGACCATAAGGGGATGCGTCTTCCTGTCCTGCTGCTGACCGCTGGCCTTCTGGTGGGGGCCGGCGCTTTTGGCGTGAGCCGCTGGCAGGCTGACAAGACCCGGCCCGTGCCAGCAGCGCAAACGGTAGTTCCACCAGTCACCCCGGCGGCGCCGGTTCCCCCAACTATTGAAGCCCAGCCCGAGGTCACGGTCGACCCAGAACCGGCCGCTGAACCCGCCCCGACCCCCAAGCCTGACCCGGTGCCTATGCCCAAGCCAGCACCACCGCCAGCTGTCCTTCTGCCGGCCCACGCCAGCGTCAGCGGTATCCGCCACGAATACCAGCGGCTGAACAACTGCGGGCCCGTGACCATCGGCATGGCCCTGAGCCGTTGGGGCAGCACGCTGACCCAGTACGACATCGCTCCGAGGCTCAAGCCCAGCAAGGGGGACGTGAATACCTCGCCGGACGAACTGGCCGCTTACGCCCGCTCGCAGGGCATGGACGTGCACCTCGCCCGTGGGGGCGACCGCACGATGCTGCGTACCCTTCTGGCGGCCGGCTTTCCGGTCATCGTGGAGACGTGGTTCATCACCCACGACTCGGGCGGCATGGGGCATTACCGCCTCCTGACCGGCTACGACGACGCCGCGCAGACCTACAGCGCCCTGGATTCCTACCTGGGACCGCTGAAGATGGACTACGCCAAATTTGACGCCCTGTGGCGTTCGTTTGGCCGCACCTTTCTGGTGGTGTCGGCCCCGGCCAAAGCGGAGCAGGTGCGGGCCCTGCTGGGCCAGCGCGCCGACCCGGCCGCCGCCAGAGCCGAGACCCTGCGCGTCGCCCAGGCCGAGGCCACCCGCCTGGGCGACGCCGTGGCGTACCTGAATCTAGGCGAGGCCAAGCTGGCGCTGGGCGATTCGCAGGGCGCGGCCCGCGCCTTTGATCAGGCGCTGGCGGCCCACCCCGACCCGGCCCTGGACCCCACGCGCCCCGGTTGGGTGCAGGGAGGCCTGGCCTGGCGGGCGCTGTGGTACATCTTCGGACCGTTCGAGGCGTTTACGCGCACGGGCCAGTACGACAAGGTGCTGGCGCTGACGGGGGCGGTGCTCCGCTCGGTCCCCACGCACGAGGAAGCGCACTACTGGCGGGCGCGGGCCCTGGCAGGCTTGGGCCGCACCGCGCAGGCCCAGGCCGCCTACCGCGAAGCGCTGCGCCTGCGCCCTGGCTACGCCGCCGCCCAGCAGGAACTGGCCCGGCTGTAGACCAGAACTGCCAGAGCCAGTTACAGCCCGAGACAAGAAAGCCCCCGCCTGACCAACACAGGCGGGGGCCTCTTCACTGACCACTTTATTTTTTCGGTGCGTCAATCACCTTGGTGGTCTTTGGCGTGTTCGTGGGCCGGGCACCCGACTTCTCGACCCTCTGGCCGATGGTGGCGGTTTCCCGCTCTACCTGCTTGTTAATCAGCACCTGCTGAACGATGCCAATCAGGGTGGACAGAATGATGTAAATCGTCACGCCTGCCGGGAAGGTCAGGGCGAAGTACAGGAAAATCAGGTAGATAAACGCCTGCTGCCGGAACATGTCGGGCGTCTTGCGCGTCATCACGTACAGCTGTCCGATGTTGACCACCAGATACACCAGAGCCAGCAGGTAAAAGGGGTCGGGAATCGCCAGGTCAGGCAGCCACAGGAACCCGCTGTCGAACTCGAAGTTGCGGATTGTGGACCACAGCGCAATCAGCACCGGAAAGGGAATGAACGTGGAGAGGCAGCCGGCGGGGTTGAAGTTGTAGTCGCGGTACAGCTGCTGCATCTCGGTCTGCATGGCGCGCTGCGAGTCCAGGTCCTTGCGCTCTTTGTACTTCTCCTGAATCTCCTTGATCTTGGGCTGCATGACCTGCATCCGGGCGGTCGTGCGGCCCTGCGCCTGCATCAGCGGCCACATCACGGCGCGCAGCAGCACCGTCAGGATGACCAGCACCAGACCCCAGTTCCCGATCAGGCCGTACAGCCACTCCATGAACTTGACGATATAGAGGCTGATCTGCCCGAAGAAGTTGGGCTTAAAGAGGCCTGGCAGGCTGGTATAGCCGCTCTGGTACAGGTGAATCAGTTCGTTGCGGCCGCCGTAAATTTCCAGGGTGCTGGTGGCCGGAACGCTGGCGGTAATCAGGCTCTGGGCGCCGCCTGCCAGCGTCACATTTACCGCCTGAGAAGCGTCAGCTGGCGCAGAAGCCGGGGTGGCGGTGCTGCTGGCGTCGCCGGCCTGGGGCCGCAGAATCAGCGCGTGGGCCACCTGGCTGGGGTTTTCCTGAAGGGCCGCATACTGAATATTCTCGACCGACAGCTTCCCACTGCCCTGCACGGCGGCTGGCTGGGCGCTGCCCACGGTCAGGGCCTGCACCCGCGGGTCCCCTGCCTTGCCCAGACCGGGGAACAGCAGGTTCACACGCTCAGGGCCGCCCGCGACCTCGGTGCGGACATCCACCTTGAAGTTCCGGGGGTGCAGCGTGACCGTCTTGGTCACGGTCGCGCCGCCCTGGGTGTAGCGGAACACCGCGTCCTGGCGGTTGGCCTTGAGGTCGGTGGTCAGGCCCGTGGGGGCAGTGACCTCGGCGGCGGCGGCCGGATTCAGGCCACCGGCCGCCTGCACGGCCAGCGCCTTGCGGCCCGCCACCAGATTGACGATGCCTTTCTGGTCACGCAGCGCGGAAAAGTCGTAGGTGCCGTCGGCACTCCGCTTGATGTACGGCGTCCCGGCGTAGTTCTTGACGTACCAGCCAATCACCTCGCCCCGGCCGTTAAACACCACGTCCTGCAGGTTGCTGGTGGCGATGTACTCGTCACCCGGCAGACCGTCGAAGTTGGTGGTGATCCATTCAGGGGTGATGGCCTTGCCGAAGGTCGGCAGGGGGCCGGTGGTGCTGCACCCGGTCAGGAGCAGCGCGCCGCCCAGGGCGGCAAGAGACAGCAGATGTCGGGTCTTCATGGGGTCTGGGGTGGCCTCTTGGGAAAATGGTCGGGCACCGGGTCGGCGCCGCCCGGCACGAAGGGATTACAGCGCGCGATGCGCCACGCGGCCAGCCAGCTGCCCTTAACGGCGCCGTGCCGTTCCAGGGCCTGCACGGCGTATTCCGAGCAGGTGGGCGTAAAGCGGCAGGTGGGCGCCGGCTTGCGCGGCGACAGGTGCCGCTGGTAGGCGCGCACCGCCCGCACCAGCCCGCGCTTCACGCGGGGCCGCCGGGCGTCACAGGAGGGGAAGGCACAGGGGCAGGTACGCCGCTGGCGCTTCCTGGGTTCCCGCCGCCCTTGCTCCGGCGGCTGGGCGCACGGGCCAGCGCGCGGGCCAGCGCCTGTTGCAACTCGCCAAACGGCACCTTCAGGACCGCCGGACCGGGCATCAGGATGGCGCGGCAGGCCGGCAGGCCGCCCGGCAGGGTGCGCAGGGCTTCCCGCACGCGGCGCCGGGCACGGTTGCGGTCCACGGCGCGCTTCAGGGTCTTTTTGGGCACCACGATGCCAATCACGGCGCCTGGGCGCCAGGGCTGCCCGTGGCGGGGCCGGTACTCGGTGACGCGCAGGGTAAACAGCGGGTCACGGACCACGGCGCCGTGGGCACGCACCTTGCGAAATTCGCGGTCCCCCCGCAATGAATCCAGCGCCACCGGACGGCGGGGCCGTGCCTGCGTGGCGCTGGAGGTGGGGGACTGCGAAATGGTGGCCGCTCCCGGTAAAGGGGGCTTACTCGTCCGCGACGGTGAGCTGGTGGCGGCCCTTGGCGCGGCGGCGCGCCAGGATGTTGCGGCCGGCCTTGGTTTTCATGCGGGCGCGGAAGCCGTGGGTCTTGGCCCGCTTGCGGACGTTGGGCTGGTAGGTACGCTTCATGGTGCTTCTCCTTGACCACTCGCGGAGCGGGTGCACGGCTCTTCTCAGAACAGAGTCGGCGGCGTCACGCGAGAGCGCCCCCCTGGGGAGGCAAACTCCGGAAGTGTAGCATGCCGCAGCAGAGGCGGCCAAGAGGCTGGGCCGTCCTCAGCGGTTGGCGCTTCCTGTCAGCTCAAGGCCGGCACTCAGCGCGTCAGGCCCAAAAGGACGCGAGGCTTTCCATGTGCGGGCTGGGCTGCAAAGCGCCTGAGCGCAGAGCAACTCGGCCTCCTCAGGCCAGAGAGGTCAACACACGCCCACGCCCCGCCTCCACATCTGCGGCAACAGCTGGAATCCCTCTTCTCTAAGCTGACCGCATGTCCAGTCCCTTCCTGCCCTGGTCGCTGCCTCTGGCGGCCGGGGTGCTGCTCACGGCGGCCCTGAGCCTGGGGCCCGTGCTGCTGCCGCGTCCACAAGCGCCAACGGTCACGCGCACGTCCCTGCCGCCCGTGACCGCGCCGCAGAGCACCGAGCCGCCCACCTACCCCACCACCGCCAGCGTTCAGCCGCTGATTTCGGGCCGGGTCAATCTGAACACGGCGTCGCCAGAGCAGTTAGAAGCCCTGCCCAAAGTGGGGCCAGCACTGGCGGGGCGCATTCTGGCCGGGCGGCCCTACCGGTCGCTGGCCGACCTGGACGCCGTGAAAGGCATCGGGCCAGCGGCCCTGAAAGCCCTAACGCCCCTGGTGACGTTCTGAGCGGGGCCACCCTGCCGGCCGCAGCGCGGCCCAGCACCAGCGCGCCGGCCCGCGCCGGCCGACTGGCCTGGCCGCTGCCGGCCCTGCTGGGCGCCATCGGCGGCATTCTGCTGGCCCTGGGCCACGGCTGGGGCGCGGCGGTGCTGGGCCTGGGCGCGGGGCTGGCGGTCTGGGACGCCCGCCCACTGCTGGCAGGGCTGGCGCTGGTGGGCGGCGCGGCCGGATGGTGGGCCGCCACCACAGCCCTGAACCGTCCCGAGCCCCTGACACCCTGGCTGGGGGCGCAGGTCACGCTGCGCGGCGAGTGGGACGGCCAGTTTCTGACCTTGCAGGCGCCGCGCGCCCGCGTGGCGCTGGCGCCCAAACCCACCCAGGGACCGGGGCAGCTGGAGGTGGCTGGCCGACTGGTGATCCCCGAGGGCCGCCGCACGCCCGGCGGCTTTGACCAGGCGGCGTGGCTGCGCTCTCAGGGCGGCCTGTTCGTGCCCGCACCCGGCGCGGTGCTGGTGGCGGCCAGGGTGCAGCGGCACGTCCCGGAAGGCGGCCTGCGCGGCTGGTTTCGCCGGGGGCTGACGGCAGGCCTCTCGGGGCAGCAGGCCGCGCTGATGCAGGCGGTGGAACTGGGCGACCGGGGCGACATCGGCCGCGAGAGCTTTGGAGACGGTACAGAAGTCAGGGACGCCTTTAACCGTGCGGGGCTGGCGCACCTGATGGCGCTGTCGGGACAGAACGTCGCCCTGATTACCGGCGTGCTGGTCTGGCTGCTGATTCGCGCGGGCGCCGCTCCTGCGTGGCGTTACGGTCTGCCCGCCGCGCTGCTGGCGCCCTACCTGCTGCTGCTGGTGCAGCCGTCGCCCAGCATCACGCGGGCGGTCATCATGGGCGCGGCGGTGCTGCTGGGCCTGACCGCCGGGCGCGGACGGCCCGACCCCCTGGCCCTGATCTCGCTGGCGGCGCTGGCCTGCCTGCTGCTGTTTCCGCTGTGGCTACTGGACGTGGGCTTTCAGCTGTCGTTTCTAGCGGTGCTGGCCCTGACCCAGACCGAGCGCGTGGCCGCCCGCCTGCCCGCGCGCTGGCCCCGCTGGCTGAAACTGGCGCTGGTCGCCACGGTTCTGGCCGAGCTGGGCACCCTGCCAGTGGTGGCCGGCACCTTTGGGCAGATTCCGGTGGTGGGCCTGCCCGCCAATCTAGTAGCCGGGGCCATCATGGCGGCGCTGGTGCCACTAGGCTTTCTGGCCGGTCTGCTGGGGCCGCTGGCCGCGCCCGTCAACCTGCTGACAGGACCTCTGGCCTCGGCGCTGCTGGCGGTGGCCGAAACCTTTGGCCGCGCGCCCGTGCTGACCTGGGGCAGCATCGGCGCGGCGGGGGTGGTGGCTTACGCAACCGCACTGGGGGCCGGCTGGCTGTGGCTGATGAACCGCGTCCGGCTGGAGGTGGCGCTGGGCACTGTCCTTGCGGGCCTGCTGCTGACCGCCCTACCGGGCTGGCTGGCCCCGGCGCGCGAGGTGGTGTATCTGGATGTCGGGCAGGGCGACAGCACCCTGATTCGCCTGCCGGGCCTGACCATGCTGATTGACGCGGGCGGTTCGGTGGGCAGCGACTACGATGTGGGCGGCCGCACCGTTGTGCCGGCCCTGCGGGCACTGGGAGTCCGCAAGATTGACGTGCTGGTCGCTTCGCACGCCGATACCGACCATATCGAAGGGGTGCCGGCCGTGCTGCGCGCCCTGCCGGTGGGCGAGCTGTGGATTGGGCACCACAAACGCGGCGACCCTGTGCTGGACGCCGTGCTGGCCGAAGCCCAGGCCCAGGGCGTCCCCGTGCGCGAGGTGCGGCGCGGGGACCGCGTGCAGGCGGCGGGCGCGGCCCTGACGGTGTTGTGGCCAGCCGGGCAGGGCTGGCACCCCGAAGACAACGAGAACAGCGTGGCCCTGACCCTGGAATCGGGCGCCTGGCGCGCGGCGTTTCTGGGCGACCTGAACCAGCAGGGCGAGGTGCTGGCCAGCCCCGGCAACCTGGATGTCCTCAAAGCGCCCCACCACGGCAGCCGCTACTCCACCGGCGAGGCGCTGCTGGCCCAGGCCACCCCCGCCGACACCGTGCTGAGCGTGGGACGCAATACCTACGGCCACCCTCACCCCGACGTGCTGGCGCGGCTGGCACAGGCCCAGTCCAGGGTGTGGCGCACCGATCAGGTGGGGACCATTCGGTGGGCGATTCCGTAGGGCAGGAAAGAAGAATCGATTAGAAAAGGGAGCGCAGGCCGTCCCAGCCGTCGACCAGTTCCGTGAAGCGGGCAGCGCCGTGCAGGTGGGCATCAAGAACACTGGGGAGCCACGGCAGCACATCGGGGGGCAGGCGGTCTGGGGCAAACCAGGCCACCTCAGAGGTTTTGTCCAGAGGCCGAGCTTCCCCTGCCCAGGTCCGGGCCAGGAAAAACACGTCCAGGCCCTGCGTACCGTCCAGGTCGTAGCGGCAGGCGCCCAGGCAGGTCAGGGCGTCTGGGTGAACCACCAAGCCCACCTCTTCCAGCGTCTCGCGGGCTGCCGTCTGGGCCAGACCCTCGCCCCGTTCCACCCGCCCGCCCGGCAGCCCCCAGAGGCCGTGGGCATACGAGGACCCGTCGCGGCGGCCCAGCAAGAGGCGCCCGGCCCCGTCCTGCACCGCCAGCCACGCCACCAGCTGAAAGCTCATGCCAGGCCACCCAGCGCGCGTACCTGGCGCACGTCCCGCAACTGTTCTGTAACGGGCACGCCCCACGCCAGGTGGGCCTCCAGAACGGCGGGCAGCCAGGGCAGGCACTTCGATGGGAGCGCCGACGGCAGAACCCAGGCAACGGCCGAGGTCTTGTGCAGCGGCTGTGGCTCACCTGTCCACTGGCGAGCCAGAAAGAGAAAATCGGTGCCCTGCGCGCCGTCCACCTCGTAACGGCGCACGCCCAGGACCGACAGGACCTGCGGGTGCAGCGTCAGCCCAGTTTCTTCCCGGACCTCGCGCGCCGCCGCTTCGGGGAGGCCCTCGCCGGGTTCGACCTGCCCGCCTGGCAGCCCCCACAGCCCGTGCCCGTACACTGACCCGTCTCGCCGCCCCAGCAGCACGCGGCCCCCAGCGTCTTGAAGCACTGTCCACACCAGCAGATTGCGCATCATGCCTCAGGGTGACACGCCAGACGCGCCCTTCTGGCCTAGCATCAGGGCAATGAGCTGCATTCTGCGCGTCTACGGCTACTTTGATGTGACCGCTTTTCTGGCCGAAACCGCGTTTGCCTCACATTGGGTGTGGCGGGAAGGCGACCTGCTGGGGCGCCCACCCCGTCCTGTAGGAGACTCTGGCTTTCTGCTGGCAACCAGTCAGGCCGAATTTGACCAGCCAGGCCAACAAATTGAGGATACCATCCTTTTCCTAGAGACGCACCACGCCAGCCTGCTGGCCCTGCACCAGCGGCTGACAGCCACAGACCCCACGCTGAACCATAGCGACATGGAACTGGACTTTGGGATCGAGGACCGCGTCGGCATGCTGGACGAAAAGGGCCGTGAGATCGTGCACCAGTCTGACCATTTTCCGGCGGCACTGATTCGGCTGGCGGGTGAGGTAGGCCTCAGCCTGAGCGTCTCCCGTTACCCCCGAACGCTGCCGGAAGACGAAGACCTCTGACGCCTGACAGGAGCCGCCCGCTCTGCCCTGGGGAGACGGCACAGCCCTCACTTCCGTTGACACCGCAGGCTATGCCCCCCCCTCTGCTCTCTCTGCTGCGCAGCTTTTCAGGGCGCTCGAAGACAACCCTCAGGCGCACTGACTCCCCCTGTGCGTTCTGCGCTATCCTCGCGGGTGCGTCACCGGGGGTGCCGAACCGAAGCAGGTTTGGCTGAGACTTACCCCAGGAACCTGATCCGGGTCATTCCGGCGGAGGGAGCGTGACCGGCCCCGCCCTGCATACTGGCGGCGGCCCCCGCTTCCCCTCGTGACGCGAGGGGACTTTTTTATGCGTAGAACACTACTGACCGCTCTGCTGCTGGGGGGGGCTGCCCAGGCCCAGACCACCCTGACCGTCATCACCCACGACTCCTTTGACGTGGATAAGAAGCTGGTGGCGGCGTTCGAGACCGCCAATGGGGCGAAGGTTCGCTTCATCAAGGGCGGCGACGCGGGCGAACTCCTAAACCGCCTGATTCTGACCCGCCGCGCCCCGATTGCTGACGTGGTCTATGGCCTGGACAACAGCCTGCTGCCGCGTGCCCGCCAGGCCGGGATTCTCGAAGCCTACACGTCACCTGCGCTGGCCAAGGTGCCAGCCGCCTACCGTCTGGACGACGCTGGCCTGCTGAACACCGTGGACTACGGATTTGTGGCCCTGAACTACGACCGCGCGTGGTTCGAGAAAGCGGGCCTGGCCCTGCCCAAGAACCTGGACGACCTGAAAACGCTGGCCTACGCGAAGCTGACCGTGGTGCAAAGTCCGGCGACCAGCAGCCCTGGCCTGGCCTTTTTGCTCGCCACGGTCAACCACTACGGCGAGGCGGGGGCCTGGCAGTGGTGGCGCGCGGCCCGTGCCGGCGGCATGAAGGTTACGCGCGGCTGGAGCGACGCCTACTACAAGGACTTCACCAGAAACGGCGGTAAATACCCCATCGTGCTGTCCTACGCCAGCAGCCCCGCCGCCGAGGTGTTTTACGCCGACGGCTTTAATCCTGCCAAATTGCCGGCCCAGGCCCCGACAGGCAACCTCTTTCTGCCCGGCAGCACATTCACCCAGCTTGAAGGCGTGGGCGTCCTGAAGGGCAGCAAGCAGGCCGCCCTGGCCCGTAAGTTCGTGGACTTCATGCTGAGTAGCCCCGTGCAAGCGGACCTGCCCACCCGGATGTGGATTTACCCCGCCGTCCAGGGCACGCCCCTGAATCCAGTGTTCAAGTTTGCCCAGGCACCGAAAGCCGAGGCCATCAAGCCCGCCGTGACGGCCAACCCGCAGCGGCTGGTGGACGCCTGGGTGACGCAGGTGCTGAGGGCGAGGTAAGGCGGACGGGTAGCGGTGTGGGGGGTGAGATGTCGCTTGCTTGCCCCACCCCCCATCCCCAGAGGGGACGGGAGAGCAACGTTGGCACTGGGGAGGGGTTGACTGGCGCGGCGGAAGAGAGTTGTCTTTCTACGCGGTGGACGCCGTGGCACACCTGTCGCCCATCGCCTCACGCCCGCGCGCTGCGCGCACGACGGCTTCCGTTGCTGGCCCTGGGATGGTGGCAGGTGAGGACGCTTAAGGCGCGAGATTCTACTGTTGAAAGGCGCTCAAGCAACAGCTTCTTTTTCAAAGTCGAACCTCTGGGCCGCACCAAGACCCCTTGCCCCAATCCCGCCCAGGTCCAGACGAGGCCAGACCCATGACCAAGTTGAGCAGACCCACCAACGTCAGTAGACACCCTGGCCGAGCGCAGCGCTGCTCGCCCTGTCATCAGGTTCCAGGCGCATCAGTCAAATCAGCAGCAACGTGCAGGCCGCCCTGCGCGGCGAAGTCGTCCCCCTTTGTGGGCTGGGGAGTGAGGCACACGCACAGAGCAACTGGTTGCCCATGACCCGTCTCACTTCCTTTCTGCTCACCCTGCCAGGCCTCCTCTTCGTCACCCTCTGCCTGGCCCTGCCCCTCGCCCGCACCATGCTCGAAGGCGGCGTGACCCTGGCCGTCTGGGCCGACCCCTATTTCCAGGGCCGCCTGCTGTGGACGCTGGCCCAGGCCGTCACCACGGCTGGTCTGGCCCTGCTGCTGGGCGTGCCGCTGGCTTTTTTGCTGGCCCGCTTTCAACTGCGCGGCCAGCAGACCTTTCTGCGCCTGCTGCTGCTGCCTTTCGTCACGCCCACGCTGGTCGCCGTGCTGGGGCTCTCGGCGCTGCTGGGGCCGCAAGGTTGGGTCACGCGCCTGACCGGCCTGGACCTCAGCGACACGCCCCTGCTGCTGGTGCTGGGCAACCTCTTTTTCAATCTGCCGGTGATGGTGCGCCTGAGCTACGCCAGCTTTGCGCGGGTGCCGGCCGGCCTGCTGGGGGCGGCGCGCAGCCTGGGCGCCAGCGCAAGGCGTGCGGCGTGGGACATTGCCCTGCCACTGGCCCTGCCAGGGGTGCTGGCCGGAGCCGTGCTGGTCTTTCTGTATTCCGCCCTGAGCTTTGGCCTGCCCCTGGCGCTGGGGGGCGAGCGCTACGCCACGCTGGAGGTCGAGATTTACACCCTGACCGCCCTGCAACTGCGGCTGCCCGAGGCCAGCGCGCTGATTGTGGGGCAGCTGGGCCTGACGCTGCTGGCCACCTGGACCTACGTGCGCCTGACGCGCGGCGGCGTGGGCGTGTCGGCGGCAGCCCGGCCCCCCGCACGCGGCGCCGCCCGGCTGGCCCTGCTGGGCCTGGGGGGCCTGACGGTCCTGATCTGTTTTGCGCCGCTGCTGGCTGTGGTGGCGCGCGGCCTGCTGGGCACAGGCGGCCCCACCCTGTCCTACTGGCAGGGCGTACTGGCCGACGACACCACCCCGCTGCTGGCCTGGAACACCATGCGCTTTGGCCTGATGGCTCTGGCCGGGGCCACAGTGCTGGGGGGGCTGTACGCGCTGGGGGCGTGGCAGGCCCGGTCACGGGTGCTTGACCTCGTTTCGCTGCTGCCACTGATGGTCTCGCCGGTCAGTCTGGCGGTGGGCTACCTGCTGGCCTATCCGGCGCTGGCCGCCAGCCTGCCGCTGCTGATCGCGGCCTATACCCTGCTGGCCTGGCCGCTGGTGGTGCGCTCGGTGCTGCCGGCCCTGCGCGCCATTCCGCCCCGGCTACACGAAGCGGCGCGGTCACTGGGCGCCAGCAGTGCGGCGGCTTTCCGCACCGTCACCTGGCCGCTGGCGGCGCCCGCCCTGC
This sequence comes from Deinococcus betulae, assembly GCF_020166395.1. Taxonomy (NCBI): domain Bacteria; kingdom Thermotogati; phylum Deinococcota; class Deinococci; order Deinococcales; family Deinococcaceae; genus Deinococcus; species Deinococcus betulae. Next base: position 41,006 of record NZ_JAIQXU010000032.1, read on the forward strand.
GCGGCGGCGGCGCACTGGCCCTGGCCACGGTGCTGGGTGAATTTGGCGCGACCCTGGTGCTGACCCGCCCCGAATGGGCCACCCTCAGCACCGGCCTGTATGACCGCCTGGGCCGCCCCGGCGAGCGGAATCTGGGCGAGGCGTGTGCGCTGGCCACCCTGCTGCTGGTCCTGGCCGGGCTGGCCTTTACCCTGCTGGACGGCGGCGAAGGCGAGGTGACCTAGGATGCAGGAGCCCATGACCGCCCCCGCCCTGACCCTCAGCAGCCTTCACAAAGCCTTTGGCCCCGTCCAGGCCGTGCAGGACGTGTCCCTGACTGTTCAGTCTAGCGAAACAGTGGCGCTGCTGGGGCCGTCGGGCTGCGGCAAGAGCACGGTGCTGCGACTGGTCGCTGGACTGGACCGGCCTGACAGCGGCGCCGTGCAGATTGGCGGCCAGGACGTGACCGCTCGCCCCCCCGAAGCCCGCCGGGTGGGCCTGGTGTTTCAGGACTACGCCCTCTTTCCGCACCTGAGCGTGCTGGACAACGTGGCATATGGCCCCCGCGTTCGCGGCGCCCCGCGCGCCCAGGCCCAGCGCCGCGCCCAGGAAGCTCTGGCGCTGGTCGAATTGACGGGGCTGGAGGCCCGCCGCCCCGCCCAGCTGTCCGGCGGGCAGGCGCAGCGGGCGGCACTGGCCCGCGCCCTGGCCACCGACGCGCCCCTGCTGCTGCTGGACGAACCGATGTCCAACCTCGACGAGCGCCTGCGCGCCGAGCTGCGGGCCAGCCTGCGGGCGCTGTTTGCGCGGGTGGGGGCAGGCGTGTTGCTGGTCACCCACGACCAGCGCGAGGCGCGCGCGCTGGCCAGCCGCGTAGCAGTGATGCGGGCCGGGCAGCTGATCCAGACAGGCCCGGCCGAGGCGGTGTTCACGGCCCCGGCCACCGCCTGGGTCGCTGCCTTTCTGGGCGAAGCCAACCTGCTGCCCGCTGGGCCTGGCCAGGTGCGCCATATCCCTGAAACGGCCCTGCACCTGGGGGCAGGCGAGGCGTGGCCAGCGGTGGCCGCCCCAGCCGGCGAGGGCGGCACGCCCGTCACCGTGACCCACCCCCTTGGCCCGCTGCACCTGACCCTCAGTCCGCGTGAGGCGACACTGCTGGAGGGCGGCAGGTTGCGCCTGACGGTGGACGACGCGCAGGTGCGCCTGCTGCCCGACGACCGGGAGGGCGCGTGATTGCCTGGATTCTGGTGGGGGGCCGCCTCATCCTTTCGCCCCTGCTGGGCATGCTGCCGCGCCCAGACCTCGTGATCGCGGCGGATGGCGGCGCGCGCCACGCGGCCCTGCTGGGGGTCCCAGTGGACACCTGGGTGGGCGACTTCGATTCCTCGGAAGGGGTGCACATCAGCGCGCCGCGAGAAGTTCACCCCACCGCCAAGAACGCCACCGACGCCGAACTGGCTGTACAGGCCGCCCGCAGCCGCGGCGCCACCGAACTGGTCGTTCTGGGCGCCTTTGGGGGCCGCTTCGACCACGCCCTGGCCCTGGCCCTGGGCGCTGCGCGCCTGACCGGCGAGGGCCTGCGCGTCACCCTGACCAGCGGCGATGAATGGGGCTGGCCGCTCCTTCCCGGCTCTCCCCTGTCGCTGGCCCTGCCCCCCGGCGCCACCCTGAGCGTGCTAGCACTGACCGAGCTGCGCGCCCTGACCCTGCGCGGCGTGCGCTGGCCCCTGACGGGCGCCAATGTCCCCCTGGGCAGCGGCTGGACCGTCAGTAATGAGGTCCAGGAAGAGCGGGTCACCGCCGAACTGGGCGCGGGCCTCGCCCTGCTGACCCTCCTTCCCGACACAGAAGAGGAGCCGCGCTAGGGCCGCTCCTCTTTTCTCCCTGCTCAGCTCAGGGACACGCCTCCACCCCGGCCCGCGTGCCGCGCGTGAACCGGCAGCCATACGCCGCCTCGGCGACCACGCTGGGGGTGGTCACGTCGTCGCCGGCGGGTTTGGCCCCGCCCGCTTCCCACTTCACCAGGTCGGTAAAGGCTTCGACCAGTTCGGCCGGCGTAAATTCGCAGTGGCCGGCGGCGCGCACGGCCCGCTGCACCAGGCGTTCGCCATTGCCAGCCGCATTCACCGCGGCGCGGTACAGCTGCTGGTGCTTGAACGGCACGTAAAAGTCGCCCGTGGTGTGGACGGTCAGCACCGGCACGCTGATGTCGCCGTTCACACGCGGCAGGAAGCGCACGGTGCCGGGGCGGGCCGGGTTGGGGTCGGCGGCGGGCGTCACGCGCAGGATGCCGGCGTTAAATGTCTTCTCGGCCTCGGTGGGGACCGCGCCCGGTGTCCAGCGGTAGGTGGTGCCCGCGTTGCCGTAGAGGTTGCGCGGCAAGATGCCCATCACAGTGCCGTCGGCGCCGCCCGTGCTCAGGACGGCCTGCTGCCACTGGGCGGTGCGGAAGCCCAGATCAAAGACCGGCCGCGCCCCGCCGGTCAGGTTGCGGGCAATCTCGCGCAGTTTGGCGCCCTGCGTGGCGTTCTCCTGCCACAGCGCGCCGCCCACGCTGCTGAAAGTGGCGGCCAGAATATCGGGCAGCAGCGCCCGGTAGGTGTCCTGGCCCTGGGGAAAGGTTTTGGGCCCCAGGCCGGCCAGTTGCGCGGCCACCAGCGGATAGTCACCCAGCCACTGAAACTCGTACTCCTCGTCCATCACGCCGCACAGAGGCAGGGCGGCGGCGTAAGCCGTCTTGTTCTTTGCCGTAGCCTGCGTTTCCTTTTCCACGGCGGCGCCGGCCACGTGCCCGCCCATACTGACGCCCACAATCAGGGTCTTTTTTCGGCGCGGCGTACTTGCCGCCCGTCAGGGACACAAAGGCGTTTGCCAGCGCATTGGTGTCTTCCACCCCCGCCTGCACGTCGTAGGAGTTGGCGCTGTACGAACTGGCGGCCCAGGCGTACCCCTGACTCAGCCACAGGGCGCGCAGGGGCGGCGCCTGCACACGCAAGTCTTTGCCTTCGCCCGCATAGCCGTGGGCGTACATCACCAGCTGGCCGTTCCAGTTGGCCGGGACCTCAAGGGCGTAACTGGCCTCGCCGTGCAGACCTGGCAGCTTGCCCTGATACAGGTCAGCGCCGGGCTGGGCACTCAGCGCAGGCACAATGGCCGTAAAGGTACGGCTGTCGTGCAGGCGCGTTTCGGTGGGCAGGGGCACGGGCTGGGTGCGGGTACAGGCACTCAGGGCCAGGGCCGAGAGCAGAGCGGCAGAGACGCGCATGAAGGAACCTCCGGGGCTGAGGACGAATTGAACTGGGTTTAAAGATTGGAACGCCGCGATGATAGCGCCCGGAACCTCCCGCCGCCCAGCCTCGTACAGTGCAGGCATGAGACAGGTTGGGATGGGCGGGCGTGGACGAGGACTGGGCTGCGGGTGTCTGGGCTGCGGCGGCAGCGCCCTGCTGGTGGTGGCCCTGTTGGGCGGCCTGGCGTGGTTTTTCGTGATTCAGCCGGCCCGGTCGTTTCTGGCCGGATGGCAGGGGCCGGCGCAGACCCAAACGCAGCCGCCGTCCGGTCAGGCACAGCCCCCCGGGGGCGCCACCTCCACCGGCACCGCGAATGCCGCCCTGACGCGCCAAGACGTGCAGCAGTTCGTGCGGGTGCGCCGCAAGGTGCGCGACGCCCTGGGGTCGTCGTTTACCGGCGTACAGACGGTCTGGACCGACGTGCAGAACGGCCAGAATCCCAACGTCTTGCAGATGCTGGGCGTGCTGCGTGAGGTGGGCAGCAGCGTGGGAGCCGCGCGCCAGGCCCAGGCGGCGGCGCTGAGCAGCGAAGGCATGAGCGCCGAGCGCTACGCCCAGGTGCGCGCCGGAGTCAACCGCGCGCTGGGCCTTCCCAATGTGGACTTTGCGCAGGCGGCCCAGGCCTTGCAAAGCGGACAGGTGCCTGACCTGAACAGCACGGTGCAGTCGGGCACCGCCCAGGAGCGGGCGCTGGTGGAGCCCTTCCGCCGCGAACTGACCGCCACGGCCGCCGCAGGACTGCTGGGGCTGTAGGTCAACCCGGCCTCTCTTCCCCCCTGGTGCTGGTATGCCAGGGGGCTTTTCTGTATCGGCTTCTCTAGGCCTATGATGACCAGAGGCCCAGCTGCTGCGGCGCTGGCCCCCGCCCCGTTCCTTTCTGCTGTTCCGAGGAGGCACACATGACCCGATTTCACCGCTCGCTGAGGGCCGCCGCACTGCTGGGGGCCGCGCTGGGAGGCGGCGTGCTGGCCGCCGCAACCCTCAAATCCTTCTCGATGGACGCCGAAAACGCTTCGGGCAGCGAGAAGTACGTCATCACCGGTAAGGCGCCTGGGACCTATGAGGCCGATACCTTTTTCAAACGGCTCGAAGACGACGACCGCGACGTGACCATGAAATTCCGCGTGGCCAGCACCCTCGTCACCTACGACGTGGCGGCCCCGCGCAAGGTGCTGCGCAGCGTGAAGACCTCCACCCGGCAGCTGCTGGTGCTGGACACGCAGGGCAACTCCAGTTTCTCGGAGCGCTACCACCTGGGGATGTCGGTGGCGGCCAAAGGGGTTCCTGGCCGCTTTGTCTTCTGCGAGGCCAGCGCCGACACGCTGGCGCCCATGACCGAAGCCATCGCCATCTGCGACTCGCTGACCGTCAAGAAGAAGTAATACGGACGCCGATTCAATCGTTTGCAACAACGGTTTGATCCGAGCAGGGCGGGTTCCGGGCGTGGAGTTTGCGAGCCAGTTCTGTTCTGATGTATCAACCGAACAGACGGAACCCGTATCAGGCGAATTCCGGCGCCTCTGTGGGCCAGCAAGGCCACCCGGTCGGCTCCATAGATAAAGGCAGAGGAGCAGACGGGGCCGGGCGTGACACACTGGGGCGCTTTTGATGGGCCCCTGGAGTCGCCTGAGCATCAGCAGAGCTAACGCACAGGGCCGGGGCCAACTGTTGCCCACCTTGCGCCTGACGGGTTGCCGCTTCCGCTAAGGTGAGCGGCATGACCACTGACCTTCTGGCGGTGCCTGCGGCCACCACGCGCTCTGAGGCGCTGTTTGCGCGGGCGCGGGCCGTCACACCCGGCGGGGTGAACAGCCCGGTGCGGGCCTTTCGCAGCGTGGGCGGCACCCCGCGCTTTATCGCCAAGGCCGACGGCGCCTACCTGACCGACGCCGACGGCACGCGCTACCTCGATTACATCGGGTCGTGGGGACCGATGATTCTGGGGCACAACCACTCGGCGGTGCGCGAAGCGGTGGCCGAAGCCCTGCCCCTGGGCACCAGTTACGGCGCCCCCAGCGAGCGCGAGGTGCTGCTGGCCGAACTGGTCACGCGCCTGACCGGCGCCGAGCGGGTGCGCTTCGTCAGCTCTGGCACCGAGGCCACCATGAGCGCCCTGCGCCTGGCACGCGGCTTTACTGGCCGCAAGTACACCGTGAAATTCCGGGGCAATTACCACGGCCACGCCGACGGCCTGCTGGTTGAGGCGGGCAGCGGCCTGCTGACGAACGCCGACACCCTGGGCGCGGCGGCCCCCAGCAGCGCGGGCGTGCCCGAGGACTACGCCCGCCTGACCCTGGTGAGCGAATACAACGACCCGGCGGCCCTCGACGCCCTGATGGCCGCGCGCGGTGACGAGATCGCCGCTGTCATTTTTGAGCCGGTGGTGGGCAACGCCGGGGTGCTGATTCCCACCCCTGACTTCCTGGCCGCGCTGCACCGCGTGAAGGACCGGGGCGCGCTGCTGATTGCCGATGAGGTGATGACGGGCTTTCGCCTGTCGCTGCGCGGCGCCACCGGCCTGCTGGGCCTGGAACCCGACCTCACCTGCTGGGGCAAGATTATCGGCGGCGGCCTGCCGGTGGGCGCTTACGGCGGCCGGGCCGAGGTGATGGATTTCGTCTCGCCGCAGGGGCCGGTGTATCAGGCCGGGACCCTCAGCGGCAATCCTCTGGCGATGGCCGCCGGACTGGCGACCCTGAAGACGCTGGAAGCCGATCCTGGGCTATATGCCCGGCTGGACGCCTACACGGCGGCGCTGGCAGGGGGCCTGCGGGCGGCGGCCCAGGAGGCGGGCGTGGCGATCAGCATCAACCACGTGGGCAGCATGCTCACGGCCTTTCATCAGGGGGTGCCGGACGGGTCTATTCGCACCTACACCGACGCGGCGCGCAGCGACACTGCCGCCTTCGCCCACTGGTTCCAGGGTCTGCTGGCGCGCGGCGTGTACTGGGCGCCCAGCCAGTTTGAGAGCATCTTTGTCAGTGCCGCCCACGGCGACGAGGAACTGGGCCTGACCCTGGAAGCCGCGCAGGCCGCCTACGCCAGCCTGGGAGCCAGCGCATGACCCTGCGAATCTCTGTCCCCCAGATTCGGCAGGTGCTGACCGACCACAAGGTCATCGCGGTGGTCGGATTTCATCACGACTCCATGCGCCCGGCCTACTACGTTCCCGAATACATGCACCGCCAGGGCTACACGGTCATTCCAGTCAATCCGGCGCTGGCCGGGCGGGGTCAAAGCTACTTCGGCCACAAGGCGGTGGCCACCCTGGCCGAACTGGACGTGCCCGTAGACATCGTGGATGTCTTTCGCCGCAGCGACAAGGTGCATGAGCATCTGGACGACATCCTGGCCATGACGCCGCTGCCGAAGGTGGTGTGGCTGCAACTGGGCATCCGCGACGATGCCACAGCCCAGGCCCTGACGGCGCGCGGGATTGATGTGGTGCAGGACCGCTGCCTGCTGGCCGATCACCGGGCGCTGCTCTAAGCGTGGCCGATCTTCTGGTGGTGGGGGCGGGGCTGGCCGGGCTGGCCTGCGCGCGCGACGCCGAGGCGGCCGGCCTGCATGTCCTGCTACTGGACAAGAGCCGGGGGGTCTCGGGCCGGGCGGCCACCCGCCGCGTCACGCTGCCGGGCGGTGAGGTCGCCCGGTTTGACCACGGGGCCCGCTTTTTCACCGCCCGCCATGAGCGCACCCGCACCCTGGCCGAAAGCGGCGTGCAGAGCGGCTGGAACGCTGTCTGGACGCGCGGCTTGGCCCAGTGGGCCGACGGGCAGGTTGAGCCTGCCGAGGACGGCCATCCCCGGTATGCCCCACCCGCAGGCTTAAGTACCCTGGGCCACACGCTGGCGCGCGGGCTGGAAGTCCACAGCGCCGCCGAAATCACCAGCCTGGAGAGACGGGTAGGAGGCTGGCGGGTCCATGCCCGCGACGGGCACAGCTGGGAAGGGGCGCGCCTGGTGCTGAACCTGCCGGCGCCTCAACTCCTGGCCCTGCTAAACGATGTCCCCCTGGAGGGCACCGCTTCTGAGGGCGCCTGCTGGACGGCGGCGCAGGTGAGGTTCGCGCCGTGCTGGGCCGCTGGCCTGGTGCTAGCGCGGGGCCCGGCCTGGCCGCACCGGGCCACCCAGGTGCGTCACCCCACGCTGGACTGGGTGGCCCTGGAACACACCAAGCGGCCCCCCGGTCATCCGCCGGCGCTGCTGGTGCAGGCGAATGCCGACTGGAGCGTTGCCCATCTAGACGCGACCCCCGAGGATGTGCTGCCGGTTCTTCAAGCCGCTGCCACCGAGATCATGGGCGAAGACCTGGAAGTTCAGGCGACCTTTGCCCACCGTTGGCGCTACGCCACCCCGACCCGGCGGGCGCCCGGCCCCTGCCACTGGGACGCTGAACTGGCTCTGGGCTGGTGCGGCGACTGGTTCACCCCCGACGAGCATGGCCCACGCGTTGAGGCCACGCTGTTGAGTGGGTGGGCGCTGGCACGCTGGCTTCAGGCGCCGGTCGGGTCCAGCTGAAAAGGCTTGGGTCTGACCTGTAGACGAACACTGTCCAACCCAGGCGACTCGAACGTAGGCATTGGATGGCAGCGGGACACAAGGTAACACGGCTTCCGATTAAATCCGTCATAACATGAGGGATGGGGCGAGCGTTGCAAGTGGCGTTTCAACACAGTACAGAGGTGCTGTGGCAGCAGTATCAGGCAAGTATGTGTGCGGTGGAGCGCCGTCGGCTCCAGGTGATGGCGTTGCTGGCCGAGGGTCGCTCCAGAGCAGAGGTCCTGACGATCACCCGCTACAGCGTGCCTCGCCTGGTCGATCTGATCCACCGATACCATGCCCAAGGGCTGGAAGGCCTGCGTGACCGGCGGCACCGCAACAGCGGTGCCCCCACACTGCTGACCGACGCAGAACTCCTGCTGTTGGCGCAAACGATTCGAGCAGACTATACCGAAGGGCTCGTCTGGAACGGCCCGAAGGTGCAGCAGTGGATCAAGACGACCCTGGGCAAAGAGCTGTACGTGTCACGCGCCTATGAGTTCCTTGACGCCATCGGCTTCAGCCAACAGACGGCCCGGCCTCGACATGTCGAGGCCGATGACGCGGCGCAGGACAAGTTTAAAAAACACGCTCGTTACGCAGCTCCGTGCAGCTGAGGCGCGTCATGACTGCGTTGAACTCTGGTGCATGGATGAGCACCGACTCGGCCTGAAACCGATCCTGGGCAAAGTGTGGGCACCGCGCGGTCAGCGGCCTATCGCCCGCGTCCAACACCGCTACGAGTGGTTGTACGTCTCGGCCTTTGCCTGCCCAGAGTCCGGCGCCAGCCAGTTCTGGCTGACGCCACGGGTCAATACCCGAGTCTTCGAAGAGGTGTTGGCCGCCTTCGCCCGCAATGTCGGAGCAGGGTCCGAACGACACATTCTGGTGGTGCTCGATGGTGCGGGGTGGCACACCTCGGGCACGCTGCGCGTGCCTGAGGGCCTTGAACTCGTCGTGTTGCCACTGTATTCGCCCGAGTTGCAGCCCGCGGAACGGTTGTGGAGACTCACTGACGAGCCGCTCAAGAATCAGCATTTCGCGTCTTTGGCCGCGCTGGAAACGATTCTGGGCGACCAATGTCGCAAGCTCGAACACGCTACAGATCAGATTCGTGCCGCCACCCGCTTTCATTGGTGGCCTTATGCTTCATTGCGGATTTAATCGGAAGCCGTATAAGACAAAAGGCAAGTTCATTACCTAGCGATGGTTACCTTAGCCATAACCTTGAGATAGGACTA
>NZ_JAIQXU010000033.1 GCF_020166395.1 Deinococcus betulae
ATTCGGCAGTGAGGGCTGACAGCGGGCTGGGAACAGCGTCCGGCAGCGCCCGCTCGGCCAGCCGCACCCCCGCCTCACGAGCCGGCCGGCGCAGGCCCAGGGCCAAGAGCAGGGAGGGGAACCGGGGCAGATGCAGGGTCATGCGTCGGCCTCGGGTTGCACCTTCGGGTCGGCCAGCAGGGCCGCCAGGGCGCTCTGTGGTGTGTCTCCGGTTGCCTCCGCTGCCCAGTGGGGGTTCCCAATGTGACCAGTGTTCAGTGCGGCACAGAAGCCGTACCCGCGCAGGTAGTTCAGGCTGATCTCCGCCCCCTCCTGCCTCATCAGGCGCAGGGTCTCGGGATTTGGCGTGCTGCCGGCCGCCGGGTACCGTGCACGGTGGGCCGCCAGCGCGTCCTCAGCGGTCGGGCAGCGCTCGTGATAAGCCCCCGTGCGGACCTCGCGCTGCGAGAACCCCAGGACCAGGTGCCGGAAGTTGCAGGGCCGGATTTCGACGCGCAGCCCGTAATCGTGGGCCAGGAACACCAAGCGGGTCAGGTAATCCGCGTCGACCGTGCCCAGCGTGACGTAGCCATTTTCCAGCGTGACCTCGATGTACCGGGAGTGGCCCCAGTTCGTGCGGTACTTGGCGCCTTTGGGCAGGTGGTAGATGCCGTGGGCCAGCTCGCCCAGCAGGTCAGCCACCCGCAGGCCCAGGGGGCTGGGCGCCGGGGCTTTCTCGTATTTCAGGTTGCTGACCAACCACTCACTGCCCGCGAAGTAACGGGGCATGGGGGCCGTCAGATCGATAGGCGTAGGCTCGGGTGCAGCGCTCACAGGTCCACCACCAGCGCATGGGCGTACAGCCGCTGCACCCGCTGGCTCAGGCGCCAATAGGCCCGCGTGTGCGGCTGGGTCCGCGCCAGAAGGCGCTCGGCCGTACGCAAGGCTTCCCGCGTGGCCTGAAGGGTGCGCGGCATCAGCCATTCACCTCGTCTTTTAGCCGTTGCCCCGCGTGCTCCTGGGCGCTTTCATAGGCATCCCGGGCACAGGCCGCGCAGGTGGCCGCCGTGTGCGTCTTGGCGGTCTCGCCGGGGGCCGTGACCGTCAGCGTCACGTCACGGCCCCGCCCGCCCCAGCGCACGTCGTAGCCCCGGTCCCGCAGGTCCTCCACCTTCCGGTCCGCACTGGCGCTCGCCGGCAACCAGGGGCCGGGCGTGCTGGGGGCGGTCATGCCGCTGCCCCCAGCTGCCACGTGTCCAGCGCCCCGTGCCACGCGCCCCTGGCCACCAGGAACCGGCTGTGCGCCCGCATGTAGATGTCCCACGCTTCATCGGTGTCCTGCCCGCCGTAATGCGCGTCCAGGTACCCCAACCACGCCTGCGCCCGCGCCGTCGCGGCGGCGGTGTACGTGGCTTCGGCTTCCTCGGCTGCCACTTCCAGGGGGTCGGGGGCCGGGGCGGGCAGGGCACCCAAGCCGTCAGAGGCCACTTGCAAGTCACGGGCAAACGCCTCGCGCATCTTCTTGTAGCTCTTGGCCACCGCCTTGATGTTCCTCGGCATCCGGCCCACGCGCAGGATGCCGTCTTCGCCCCGATTGATCTCGATGCCCAGGCCGCGCAGGCGCACCACCACGTTGTGACCGGCACGCAGCAGCGCCTGGTCGGTAGTGTCGGGTTTGACGTGACGGCCGTCCACCCACAGCAGGGCGTCCGCGAGCGTGGCGAACTTCAGGACGCATTTGGGACCGACTGGGCCAATCACAGGCACGTCGTAGCCTTCGCCGGTGGTGAGTTCCTGACCGCAGCAGGCGCAGGCGACGGCAGCGACTTTCGGGAAGCGGCTGGGCGCCTTGACCGTGCGGGCGCGGGGGGCTTGAGCAGGAGGGGTGAGCTCGGGCATAGTGACTCCGGTTCCCCCACCTCATGGATTTGCTCTCCCGGGCATGTGAGTTGGGGGATCGCCTTTGGGTAGCCCCATCGGTTGACCAGAGTATATACTCAGTAAAGACTAGTAGCAATAGTAGTTACCGAGTTAAGTGAGGGAAACCATGTCTGACGCACACAGCACCGCCGTTACCCCAGCGTCCTGGGATCATCTGCTCAATACCACCGACCAGCCCATAACATTGAGCGAGAAGCTCGCTGATATGACTTCTGCATTGCGGGCGCGGCGGGCCCTGCAGCTCGCCATGACAACCCGCAACGCGACCACGATCAGTCAGGCTGTGGCAGATCTTGAGCAGCACAAAGGGGCACCGGTCAACGGAGTGCGCCTCATGGCTGCCGTGACGTTGGGGCACTACGCCCATGTCCACGCCACTGAAGAAATGCCTTTGAGTAGCCTGGAGCCCTTGGCTGTTGAAGACGCCTGTGACGCTGCATTTGCACGTGGGATGGCGCTGGGCATGACACAGGACTGGACAGCTTCGCTCGCGCAGCTCTTATTCGCCCGTGGCCTGGCCGAGGCTCTAGGCCTCGCGTACCGCGTCCAGCACATCGATATGGAGATTGGCCGGGTTCATACGGTCATGGGTCAGCCCGCGCCTGAGCGCATCATCAAGGCGATGGGCCGACTGCCGCTCTCCACGCGGCGGCGAATTTGGGGAGATCGCTTGCTGGCCGAGGCCTACATCGCCCAGGGCCGATATGACGCAGCAGTAATTCAATTGGGTGCCCACCAGGAGAGCGACTTGGGCGCATTTGCCGCAGGCCTCCTCGGCCATTCGGTTAACCCAGTTATGGCAGGTGCTTACGTCCTGCCAACAACGGCGCTCTGGGCATTACGCACTGGGCAGCCCTTCTCGTCGCCACCCACCCCTGGCCTCAGCCTACAGACGGAATACAGCGCCTTATTTCGCGCCTGGGCCATGCTCCGCACGCGGGCGATGGCCAGTCAGGCAAGGAATCTATTGATTGACCGATGTGTGAGGACCCCGGACCAGCGCGCCCACCGCGCGGCTGCACTGATTCAGGCCAATGCCGTAGCGGCGCTCGGCGATGACATTGACCAGCTGATTGCCGAATTTAATGAAGCGCTGACCGAGATGACTGTTCGAGACCACTTCCTGGCCTTTTTGCGTGCTATTCACCCGGACGTCTACGTCCTCCTAGGCATGCTGCCAGGCATTCATCACGAGGTGGCGGAGAGCCTGCCCGAGCTGGCCATTCTCACGGGCACTGCCATTACCTATCAGTACACAGTGCACAAGTTGCCCGGCCGCGACCGGGGTGGAAATGTCTTGGTGCTGTCTGCGGTGACTGGCCATACCGGCCCTGATGCCCGCCCACATCCATCGACACATCAGCGGATTCGTGACGCCGTGGCCAGCCTGCAAGTCGTTGGGTCAGTCAATCTTGGGCACACTCTGCGCGCCCTCAACGCCTTTCGGTTGGGTGTCCGTGCCAGTCGCCAGACCACTTGGACTGATGCGCTGGACCGTGCCCTCTCATGGGTGGACAGCACGGCGCTTCGTGAAGACCTGCGCCCCCACCTGGGGCTCTAAAGTCAGTTTCTATCGCATTTTGAGCACGAGTCACCTACGCTTGAGCCGTGAAGAACTTCCTGGTTCTGGCCGCTGCTGTGGCCCTGCTTAGCGGCGCCGTCCTGGCAAAACCCACAGCTCCCTTTCAACCCAAACCGCCCGGTCATCACCTGAATGACCCGTGCGCTGAGTGCTGAAAGAGGTGACCAGATGCGCCAGTTCAACCTGCATGGGAACTGGCGCATCGTGACGTGTGTTCTGGTCTGCGTCTAGGCCTGTGCTACACTGCGTGTCCCAATGGGGATGACCCGGTTTCGACGGGGGCTACCGAGCGGGACGTTGCGAGCCGAGGATGATCGTTGGCCTCGTTAATCATCGATCAAGCCTTCAACTGGCAAAAACACTGAGCAGTCCTTCGCCTTCGCTGCATAAGTGAAGCAGTGACCAGAAAGCCCGGCTATTGGCGTTCTGCGAACTTCTAAAAGATAGCTAGTTTGAGTGCCGCCCTTGCGCTCAATACGAAACTTTAAGGGGCTGGGTCCAAAAGCAGTGTGTTCGTGTACGGCTGAGGACTGAGATCTAAATCGCGGACTACGCTCGTAGAGGCTAACGTTATGTACCTTCGGACGGCGGTTCGACTCCGCCCATCTCCACCACCCGCACCAGACCCTAGGGTCTGGTGTTCTTCATGTGGTCAGCGTCAGCGTACGGCCCAGCTCGGTGGCCAGCGCTTGGAGCGCAGCCACGATGGCAGGCGGCGACCCCTGAACGATCAGTGGCACTGGTGTCTCAGGCAGTTCAGCCAGAACCGCCCGGACGGTTGCTTCGCTGGCTAGCGAATCTTCTGGCGCCACCACCCAGCCATTTCGCGCCCGGCGTGTGGCTTGCCATACCTCCAACGTTCTCCCGGTCAGCTGCGCTGCCCAACCTTCTTCACCCTTGCCTCGCACCCGACCGGCCACCGCCAGCTTGTGGGCCACCTCCTGCATGGGGTCGTTGCGGGACGCCCACAGGCAGGTGAGCGTGATACCCCGCTGCTGCGCCCGCCCCAGAATCTTGCCCGTCAGATCCCGTAGATCACGCCGGTCCCAGTGAGCCCCTTCGTGGTCATGCCGCCCTAGCAGGCCGGGCAGGCTCTGCGAATCGGTATGAACCTCCAGGCCCGCGCCATTGGGCGTATGCCGCAGCGCCATTTTCACGGCCCAGAGTTCAGCCACCATCACGTCGCCGGTGTCGAGCATGCCTGAAAAGCGCCGCTCTGGCTGGCCAGGCATAACCACGCCCCAACCGGCCCCACCGGGCACCACGGCCCCGTCCGTGTGCGCCACGACCGTCATGCTGGCTCACCCAGGGTGACGGTCGGGAGATCGCCGGCAGCCAACTCTTGCAGGGCGGTGCGGGCTTCTGCGGCATCAGTCCACAATCCCAGTTCCTCACTCAACGCCAGCAGGGCTTCCCACAGCGCCGCGTCCCAGGGGGTGAGTCGCACCGCTCGCCGGTACCAGACCAGAGCGTCATCAGGCGCGGTCGTCGCCAACGTGGCTGCGTAGGCCTCGTAGAGGCTGGCGGCCCGCCGCGTCAGGCGCTCACGCATTTCGCCGGCCCAACCTTCGGCGGCTGCACCAGGGAGAAAGGGGCCGCGCATCAGGGCCAGGGCTACCCCGGCATCTTTTGCGTGCAGCACCTCCAGAGCATCCAGCTGGATTTCGGCGCCGGGAGACACCCGGTAGAGTCCCCCCTGCGTTTTGGCATCGGTCTCCAAGAGTGCCAGGCCGGTTGTCCGCTGCACATCCGCTTTGGCGCGGTGAATCCGCCCTCGACCGTCCCGCGACCGGGGAGCCAGCATGTGGCCCAGATGGTCAATGGTGGACGGTCCATGCAGGAGGAGATAAGCCAGCAGTTCCAACGACAGATTTGGGATTTTCACCCGCGTGCCGTTCAGGCGGGTTTCCCAGGCCCCCAGGGTCTGCAACCTCAACCTTACTTGGGCAGTGGCAGCCGGCCGCGCGCGCACCAATGCTCCGAAGACCTCGGGGGCAACGTTGAGCCGGAGTGCGTCACGGGCTGCATCCCACAGTTGGGGCGGACACAGGCGCAGCACCGTGGCGGTGCCCGCCGGGTGACGCCCCTGGACCACCCGGCGGAGATCGTCCGTGATGGGCCGCCCCAGAGCCCACCTGGCCTGTGCCACGAGGTAGTCGTACAGGATGAATTGCCAGGACATAACCGCGGTGCTCTTATCCCGGTCGGCTCGGAACGTGTCCAGGAGAGCCAGTGCCGCCTCGGCTTCGCCGCGTACGAGGTGACGCGCGGCGAGCACCAAGCCCAGCCAGGGGCGCAGGGAGCCCGCTGCCCGCTCAGCAGTCACCGCTTCGTCCAGCAGGCCGTCAACCTGCTGGGCTGTACCGGCGGCGATGGCCGCCAGATAGAGGCGCCCAGCCGTCCATTCCCACAGCCGGTCGCCCCGTGCCTTGAGTTGCGTCACAGCCTGCTGGTAGTGCTCGGCGGCCTCGGCGGGGTGGCCGTTCAGCATGGCCAGGTCCGCCATTTTGATGGCCGCCTTGCCGTGCATGTACGAATAGCTGGGCACATGCGCCTGCAATTGTGCTGCCAGAGGCTGCACTTCGTCCAGCCGGCCCACATCGATCATCGCGTCAATGAGGGCGTCAATGACGATCAGACCCTTGTTGATGAAACCCATGGTCAGGGCGTCATGGAGCAGGCCGGTGCCCAGCGTGATGGCCTCTTCCATGGTGTCTGCGCTGAGCGTCAGGGCCCAGAACTCCACCGTTTTGGCCGAGATCAGCAGCGAAGGATCGCCGGCCTGCTCGGCAATCACCTGGGCCCGCTGCGCGGCGGCCTGGGCTTCTGCGGGGCGGGAGGTCGTGAGGTAGGAAACGGCCAGCGCCCTGTGCAGCTGCGCTTTCTCGTAGGGCGTCTGGGCCAGTCGCAGACCCTGCTCGGCCATGCTGGCGACGCCGGCCAGATCATTGGCGCGGAATGCCACGAAGGTGAGGCCCAGGTAGGTAATGGCGGTTTCCTGGCCCCGGCTGAGTTGTCCGGAAAAGAGCTGCTGCGCCTCCGCGCCGCGCCCGATTTCCCCGTAGGCCAGCCCGAGAAAGGCCAGCAGGACCGGGGTGAGGCGACCCTGGGGAAAAAGTTCCAGTGTCTGGGCGGCCAGCTCCCAGCTGGAGTGGCGCTGCCAGCTAGGGAGCAGATGGGTGTCCACCAGACTGAGGGCCAGTGGGAAGTTCTGGGCCTGGAGGGCGTGCCCAAGGGCCCGGTAGGGGTCACCCACCGCCTCGGCCTGCTGCGCGGCGTGCTGATGCACGGCGGCGTACAGGGCACTGTCCCGCGCCAGAATGCGGTCGAGCGCTTCCACCACGAGGCTATGGGGCCGCACGGCCGCATCCTCGTGGTGGATGGGGAGGCCGGCCCGGCTGACCTCGCGCAGCCAATCTGGCGCCGGGGCCAAGCCCAGCCATTGGGGTGTCTGGCTGTCCCACAACGGCTCCACGGCGGCGCGCAGCACCAGATCGCGCAGCGCGGGCGCCATGCGGCCCAGGAGATGGTCCATCATCTCCGTCGTGTCGCCCCGCCCGCCCCGTGCGGTGACCAATGCCAGGGCGGCTGCCCAGCCGTCCGTCTGTTCCTGAAGCTGCTGTGCGGGGGGCAGATCGTGAGCTTCCAGGTTGCCCAAAAACGTCTGGGTCTCGTCCAGAGTGAATCGCAGCGAATCGGCGCCCAGCTCCTGGGTCTGTCCGGCGGCAATCAGGCGGGTGAGGTTCAGGTGACTACCGGGCGTGATGCTGATGACCGCTCGGTGCCAGGAGGGCAACTGCTCGAGGACGGTAGCCAGCAGTGCCGCCGAGCTGGCGCTGAGGTGCTCTGCGTTGTCCAGCACCAAGAAGAGATCATCTGGCACGGCGCTCAAGTCAGCCAGCAGGGCGTCTGAGAACGAGTCCGGCCCCAGGTCGGCCTGCCGCGCCGCTGCCCACTCTGGCGCGGCGTACCCTGCACCCTGGAGCGCGCGGGCCACGAGGTCCCCCAGGGTGCGGGGGTCGGCCGCGTCCCGGGTGACCCGCACCCAGAGAGGCACCTGCTCGGCCTGCCGGGCCAGCTGTGCGCTCAGCACGGTTTTGCCGTAGCCAGAAGGGGCAGTCAGCAGCAAAATCTGCGCGGCAGAGGCGACGCGGTCAGTCCGGGGAATCTCACCGCGAACCGGAGACGGAATTTGACTCCGGCGTCTGGAATGGGGCATAGCTGAAGATAGGCGAGGCTTGGACGAAAAACCATGTCTCACACCCACTTTCAGCCATTTTCAGCGGGAGTATTTAGGGTGGGTGTACCCCTATGAAACCGTCACGCCTGACGCTGCCGACTGCCTTGACCCCCGTCGAAGTGCGCGCCCTCCAGGGTGTGGCTCCCTTCACCACCCGGCCACTGGTCGGCCTGCAGGTGCCTGAATTCGCCTGCGAGGCCGACCGAGCGGTGTTCAGCGCAGCGCTCAGAACCCTGCGGGAGCGGCCGTTCTGAATTGACCGAGTATCACAGCGGAGGCCGGCAGAGCGTCCTGCTCAGCGAGCCAGTAGCGCTGACCGATCTGCGCGAGCAGGAGCCCGGCACGTTCATTGGCGTCTACGGTGACCAGCACGGGCGGGGCGATCATCCAAGCCCCTGTGATGAGAGTCGCGATGGTGTGGGTGACCAGGTGCGCTTCTGCTGCTGCTGGAGGCCCAAGCGGCGCTGGGCGCATTGAGCGCCATACGGTCCGTCTCTCTTCTGGTATCTGGAAAAATGTCCAGGCCCAGGTATCGGATACGTGCATAGCCTCAAGCAGCTTTGTGATTGCGGTAGGGCGCATGTTACCGATGTCACGGAGTCCACGCAAATAGTGACTAAGAAGCGGCCCGGAGAGACCCGACAATCGGGCAAATTGTGACGCCTTCAACTGGTGTTCAACAAGCCATTCGCTCAGGCGTTGGCCCCTAAAAGCAGCCAGTCCTGACGAGATAGATACCTCATCAGGACTGGTCTGCTCGCCTGACGCATCTGGCTCTGAATTGCGAGGTTTCCGTCCGCCTGCCATGCGACCACTATAAACTCAGTTTATAAACGTGCCGCAATTCACAAGCTAAGGCAAGCCACCTGAGACTAATATTCCTTTGCTGAGAAATTTTATTTGCTAAAAGTATTTACTCAGTATAGTATGGGGTTATGCCTGCCTCACGCCGAATTGATCCAGTCGCGTTGAAGGCAGCGCGAGAAAAAGCTGGCAACGTCAGCAAAGCGGCCGCCGCTACCGCTGCGGGCCTTACATGGCTCGGTTACCACAAATGGGAACAGCTCCCTGGGCGCATCAATTTTGATTGGAACAAATTTACTGCACTTTGCGACTATCTAGGAGTAAAGCCAGAAGAGGTCACAACGATAATTGACGGTGCTTCTGACTCTTCCCCCGCGCAGGCCCTCGCGGGGCGGTCATGACGGCGCCAGAACGGCCCCTGAGCTTGTGGGAGGCCTCACAGCAGTACCGAGCCGCAATGAAGCCCCTCGGCGGCCTGAAGCGGGCGGCTCAGCAGGCGGTGCAGACCGCTCGAGCACTCGGCTATGAGAACGACGCCCTGGCGATGCTGCGGGCAACACAGAAGACCGATGACGCGGTGTTGGCGCAAGAAGCATTGATTCAGCAGGCGGTGGGGCACCTGCGCCGGGCGACGCTGGCGACTGCTGCCGTCCCGGCCCCCGCCTGTGAGGTCTCAGCGACGGATCTGCGCGCCCAGGCCGACGCTCTGGAAGCCCAGGCCGCTGCCTACCTCACCGAGCTGACCGGCACCCCACCCACGCGGGGCGGCCCCTGGCACCCGCTGAAGCAACTGCACGCCGTGCTGCGGCAAGAAGCCACGCTGCTGCGCGAGCGGGCCGCGTGGACGGCCGAGCTGGAGCGGTGCCGGGCGCAGGCGGAGGGGGGTGGCGGCGTATGACGTCTTCCCCGCACAGGTCAGAGCAGCACGTACCGCAAGTACTCCAGATCCTTCGTAGCGCTGTCCAACGACAACCGTGCCCGCTCCACCGCGACCGCGCCAGCCGCGAAGTCCCCCGCAATCTGCTCACGGGCGACCACCGCTTCACCGTCCGGTACAGCGCTCAACGCGCGCAGTTGGGCCGCCACCAATTCCAGGTCCTGGGCCATCAACACCAGTTCCTGCTGGATGCGTTCTCGCCGCTGCTTGATCCGGCGAATTACAGAGGAGATATCTGCGCCGTCGTAGGGGTGGAGCGCTGTTTCATTCATTCGCGCCAGAGCGTCCAACGTGCGGGCTTCATCATCCATCTTCTGCCTAGCTTAGGTCTGTGCCAGACGGGCACAGTGGGCGCCGGCCCATTGTGGGGCGTAGACCGACAGGTGTGCAGAGGGCTCAGTTCATTCGACCTGAACCAGCGCTGCGCACATCAGCAGAACGGGCAGCGAGAAATGCAGCACCAACACGACGTTCTGAGGCCAGGGCTGCCCGGCGGGCAGGGCCCCAAGCTTCACGACACTCCACACCAGCACCCCCAGGGCGGCCACGCCCACGAAGAGTGCACCAACACTCAGAGGCTCCATGTCCCAAGAAAGCATGCCTGGGGACGCGGCACATCAGCCCACGTTCAAGGGCCACAAAGCTCTTCCTTAGCGGGCTTTGAGGGTTCGGGGGACACCCGTCAGGCCAACGGCCTGACGCCGTCAGCCGCGAGACAGCAGGTCAACGCACAGGGCCAACGCGGGCAGGACGAAATACAGCGTCAGTCCAGCACGCAGAGGCCAGGCGGTGTGAATCAGCTGTCCATCGGTGGCCAGGCCACGCCACAGCAGGGCGCCCAGAGCGCAGCTGCTGATCATCACACCGACCGTCAGAACTTCCATACAAGGGCAGCGTACACGACCGGCCCGCTGGCGTCAGCCGCAGACCGAGATGAGCAACAGAACGCTCTGTGCCTGACCCTGGCTCTGCGTCTTTCAGATGGTTTGCATGACATCCAGGTACGCCAGCAGGGCGGGCAGGACGAAATACAGGGTCAGGGCGGCGCGTGGACCCCAGGCTGTTTTGACCGTTTGTCCGTCCGGAGCCATCGCCTGCCACAGGACGGTGCCCAGGGTGCAGATGCCCACGAACAACACGCTGACCAGCAACAGTTCCATACATCAGCAGAACACGTGGCCACTCCGTCAAAGTTCGGCGCAGTTCAAGCCGGACTGAGCAACCGTTCAGCAGCTGTTGAGCTTCCGGGTGGGTTACCAGTCCCTGTTCGTGGGTTTCTTCTTGTTCCGGGCGTACTGCACGTAGACCTCGGTGGTCTGCGCGCTGCTGTGCCCCAGGAAGTCCCTGGTCTCCAGCAGGTCGAGCGTCTCCTCGTACAGGCGAGTGCCCGCCGTGCGGCGCAGCCCGTGCACGGTGCGCTTGGTGTACTCCACCCCAGCCGCTTTGCACAGGCGCTGCAAGGTCAGTTCGGCCCAGCCCACGCTGGTGGCGCCCAGCAGGGCCGGGCCCCAGCCCGGCGTCATATCCAGCCAGCGGCGCAGCGCGGCCTCCGTGCGGCGCGAAAGCGGCACTTCCCGCGTTTTGGCCCCCTTGCCGATCACGTACACCATCGGCGGTTCTTCGGCCAAGTGCAGGTGGCTGCGTTGCAGGCCCATGATCTCCCCCGCCCGGAGGCCACAGTCCGCGCCCAGCAGGACCACAACGGCCTCTTCGGCGTTGGCAACGGCCAGGAGGGCGCTGATCTGGTCCTGGGTATACAGCCGGCCTTTCTGATGCTTGGGGGTGCTGTCGGCCACGGGACGCACATCCCGGAAAGGGTCGGCTTCGGTTGCGTTGCACCAGCGCAGAGCCTCATAGAGCGCCTTGCAGCTGGCGAGGTGCCAGCCGACGGTGGAGGACACGCGACCATTGGCTTCCAGCGAGCGAACGTAGGTCAGGCCGGCGTCGGCGTGGGGACGGGTCAGCATGACGCCGGCCTGCTCGGTCCAGTGCCAGTAGGCCTCGTAGGCCTGGCGGTACTTGGTGAGGGTGGCAGCGCTGATCTTGATGCCCCGGCGGCCATGAAGGACCAAGTGCGCCAGCACGAGGGCCCACAGCCCGTCCAGATCCCGTTCTTGGATGGCTCGAAGGGCGCGTCGCCTTCGTTCCTCGGTGGGGAGCCCGGCCGTCTGTTGGGCATTGGCCTGCAAGTTCATGCGGGCTTGCATCAGGGCGAGGGTCATGGCGTCACGGTAGCAGGGGGACCAGGGCCGCCGGGGTGAGCCGTCTTAGAAAGGTGCATGCCACACACCTGTTGGAGAAAGTGACCTTTCCCTTAACAACCTGATTAGCCAATTCCCATCTCTTTCACCCCTAGAGGTCACCCATGAAACCCACCTGGCTCCTCCTGATCTTCTGCCTTGCCTTCGCTCTTGGCACCCGCTTCGAACGCCACCGCCAAGTCGCTGCCGATGACCGTGAAGCTGACGACCTCACCCAGGCCATGCCTCCCAACTGGCGAAGCCACTACCGGCCCGGCCCTCTGCGCGCCTGATGCGCCGCGCCCGCCTGCGCCGCCTCGGGATTGCCAACGTCCTCCCCGGCAAGGTCCAGGCCCTCAAACCCAAAACGCCCACCAACCGGCAGTAACGCCGCGACCGCAAGAAGCGCTAGCCCCTCTGGCCCTGGAGACCTCGCATGAAGGAAGTTGCCATCCGACCCGGACAATTCCCCCACCTGCTGCTGAGCATGGCCTGCGCACACCCCCTTCCTGTCCGCGACCTGGCCAACCGCGTCACCCGCCGGCACGGGGCCCAGCCGGCCAGCCGCGCTGCTGCCCTGCAAGCGGCCTGCCGCCTTTGCCGCGCCGGGTGGCTGGCCGCCGCCCGCGTGCGTCTCTTCGTGGCCCGCGCCTGGCGCTGGGTCCAGGTCTACGTCCTGACACCAGCTGGTGAGGAACTGCTCGACGATCTGGCGGCCGAAGTGCTGGACTTCTCTCCCCCACCGATCTGGAGACAGGCCGCATGACGCTCAACCTCCCCGCAGGCCTCCCCTTGACCGCTCGCCCACCTCTCTTCCAGTTCACCCACTCGGGCCGCTACGTCTGGAGCAACTGCGGCGTGTTCCTGCTGGACTACCGGGGCCAGCCGCACTGGTTTGCCACAGACGGCTACTCCGCGATGCTCACGCCTGCCCTGGACCGCGACGGCGACGCTGACAACCGACTGTTCAGCGTGAGCGTGGGCACCCACCGGGCCTACCGTACCGACCACATCAAGAACCTATTCAAATACGTCAAAGGCCGGAAGGTTCTGTGCGAGACGAGCACCGGGATGCTCTACAGCCCAGACGGCATCATGCACGTCCCGCCGTTCACCCACGGCACACCTGAAGAGCCGGAGCCGGTAACGCTGCCCGACGTGTACAGCCCCTTCCAGGGCACGCCCACCCCGCAGGACGGCTACCAGTTCGACTTGAAGCTGGTCAGTGCGATTCGAGGGGCTTTCAGCCACTTGGACCGGAGCGCCGAGATCCAGATGACTTTCTTCAACGGCGAGCGCGTGCTGCTGGAGATTGAAGCGCCCTACCACGCGCAGGTCCTGATCAGTGCTGAGGGCAACATGCGCGGGGACGATGAGCCAAAGCCGGCTGAGGACACCCCGCCCGTTGATCCTGACCAGCCGCCCCTGCTGGACGGTGAAGCGCCATGAACCGCCTCAGCTTCGTACTCAGCACCCTGATCTCTGATGCGCGCCGGCTGCCTGCACACGCTAGTGCACCGTTCAAGTTCAAGGAAGGCCTCATCGTGTCCGTGCGCCTTGAAGACCAGACCCCAGTGCTGCACCTCACGCGTGACGCGCTGACGCCACCGAGTCGCGTAGAAGCGGCCACCTGTGGGCAGGCCCTGAACTGGTGGGGACCTCGGGTCGTGGACGCCTTGGAGGGTGGGCTGCGAGCCCTCCTGGTACGTGAGGCGGTGGCGCCGACCACGGGCTTCTGCCCAGGGCGCCCCATGTACGAGCTGCCGCGCAAGCTGCCCATGCACACGCTCTGCGGCCTGGCTGTGGCCGGGGACTGGGTGACCATCCTGCAATTTGCCCAGGATCAGTACCGCTGGCGCACCATTCGTGGCCCGCATCACGGTGAGGGGGCCTACAGCCGCCTGCAGGGGTTTCTGGATGACCTGCGGTCCAACGCAAGGAAAGGGAGTGAATCGGGATGATCGTCACGAAGCCAGCGCTTCGCGCTATGCTGAGCGCACCCCGGAGGCTGAACCGAGCAAGCAGCCAAAAGGGCACACCCCCCGCGTATGGTCGCCAAACTTTTCGCAGAGGGTGTGGAACTGAAACTCAAGTTGTTTGTGGGTTGGGAGACCCACAGGCTTTGGCCTATGACCAGTTTACGCGGCTGGTTAGGTCCGGTCAACGTACTGGGCAGGGGTGTCGTACCTCAGGACGCGTAGGAGTCCCTTCATGACCCGCAAAGACCTCGCCCCCACGCCCACCGTCCAGGCCATCGGGGAGCTGCATTTCGAGGGCAACATCACGCCCCACACCTTCTACACCCGCCGCGAGTTCAAGAGCGATAAAGGGCAAGTCCAGTTCCTGGCCATCGCCATTTACGCCGATGACCTGTACTGGCACCGGCCCACCGTGCACCGCGACGAGCGCACAGGCCAGGTCACGCACGTGACCCGCAAGTTCGACGCCGACCTGCTGCAGCGGGACTACACCTACTACGCCAACCTGTTCGGCGTGACCAAGGCGATGGCCAAGGCCGCGGTGCAGCACAACGTTCAGCGGGGCCTCACCCGCCAGGAGTTCCGCACTGTCAGGGCCCGCAACGGCCGCTCGGTGCCCAACGTGATGTTCGTGGAGCCGGTGGTCAGTGCCCTGCGCTGCCTGCTCCAGATTGACGAGCCGGGCGCCCCCGGAGTGCAGTGGGTCAGCGAGCCGCCGAAGATCAACGAGAAGAAGGGCGGGGCGGAGGCCCAGGGGGGGGTATGTCAAATAAACGACATATACCCACCAGATAAACCACATACCCTCCCCCAAATAAACGAGGGGTATATGGGGTCTATTTCCCATACATATACAGAGAGTTCTTCAGAGAGTTCTTCAAAGACTTTTCCAGAGAGAGGAGGAGTACGGGACTCTGCTGAGACGGCCACGGTGCGCAGCCGAGTAAGTGGCCAGGTGAGCAGGGCCAGCTTCGCGCCGCACTCCTCCTCAGGAAACGCTGCGCTTCAAACCCATGAAGCTGGGCCACTGCCGAGCGAGCCGCTGACCTCCTCTCCGCCTGACGGCGGGGCCGCTGACGCGGCCGGGCAGGACGACTTGATTCAGCCACAGATTCAAGACCAGCCACCAGCAGGCAAATCAGGTCAAGCCACGGACACCGAACAGGTTCCGGGCGGCGGCGCGGCGGCCGGCGGGCTGACGGTGGACACCTTGCGGCCCCTGAGCCGGGCCACGCTGAGCGCGCGCCCGGTGGCCCTGCCGGAGAGCGCGACCTACCGGGGCCTGAAGGCGCTGGTGGGTAATGGGCTGACCGGCTTCCTGAAAGAGACCACCCGCACCGGCAGCCTGCCACGCGCCCTGTGGTTGCAGCTCGAGCCAGCAGAGGTGGACCTCGTGCGGGTGACAGCGCAGCGCGAGGCGAAGGCGGCAGGCGGGAACATGATCACGCTGGCGGTGCGGGGCTTGGACCGGCTGATCGGCGCGGTGAAGGTCAGTCCAGCGGCGGTCAGTGCGCCAGCCGGGGCCGTGAATCACCCACAGGCGAAAGCTCCTGAACCGGAGCCCGCCTCCCCCGCTGATGCCGTGAGCGTCGGGACCCGCTGGGAACACAAGAAGATCGCAGACCGCATTGTGACCGTGGTGCACCTGGAGGGTGGCCACGTGGAGCTGCACACGGGAGAGCGTATGCTGAGTTTCCTGCTGCACAAAGATTTTAAGCGGGTGAACTGATGGGTCGCAAAGGGGGACCGGTGCCGAAGTATGTGGGCACGCATCCGGCGGAGTTGGCAACGACCGATGCCTTAAAGGCGGAAGGCTTGAAGCCCACCGGCCAGGTAGTGGCCCTACTGACGATCAAGACCGCGAACAGTGAGCGCTTGACAGGCCTCTTCTGTCGTTCAGAGACTGAGCTGTTATCGCCCAGTCAGCAAGCATTGTGAGCCTGGGCAGTCAGCATTTGCCGGATACGCTGGAAGGGTTGCTGGATTGGCTGGATGCTAATGGGTGGGGCTGGAAGGTCAGCCGTACGGACGGCGAGACGATGTATCGAGCGAAATGCGGTAAGAGTGATGGCCTTGGTGGCAGTGACGAGATAAGAGCCACGACACGATTTGAAGCTCTGCGAAGAGCACTAATCGATGCTCAGCGGAAGCGGCAAGGCCGACTTAGAAGAAAACAGGTCCTACCTGTCACGATTGTTTAGATAGTCGTTTAGGGCGGCCTCAACCAATTCGCGGGGGCTCCGTCCTGTCTCAACTGAGTAGTCAAATGCTCGCATGGCCAGCTCGGTCTCAATTCGCCTGAACGAACCCACAAGATCGTTGTAGCTATAAATTTTTGAGGTATCTGGAGCTTCCCCTACGAGAGGAGCTGTCTCAGGTGTAGCTTCCCAAAAATCATTTCCGGGATGAGCGCGTACCGTGATGTCGCAATCGGCCCTGGGACAGGAGAAAATGGGGTCAAGTGAGAGTAGGAACAGGAACTTACCCTAATGGTTCATCCGGTTAGTCTTGACACCGGATTTGAGTCAAGGAAGCAGATGAGTTAGTCGCGCGTCAAAGACAGCATTTAGCGGATGAACCACTAAGGGTCGACGTGTCCAGTTGGGGTATACCCCAGCCCCACACGGCAGCGCGCTGATGAACAGGGTATTGAGGTGTCAAGTTAGGGTCCCCTTTCGGTCAATCTGACAGGTGTCAGGGGAGATCTGGATGTCAACTTGACACCCGCGATGGCGGTGGCTCTCTTCTTCGCACACGGTCTTTTCGACTCGAATTCACGATTGGCGCAAAATTGTACGGTAAGCGCAATTCTTCGTCTAAGACGCTGTTTTTCCTCTTAGGGTAAGTTTCTGTTCCTACTCTCACTTGAGGCCAAAATAGCGAAAGTGGTTCCATCAGCCTTCACGAAGAAGTCACCCATCTGGGTTACACCGGCGCCGTGCACGGGGCAGCGCCCGTTAGCAAGCCTTTGGCGCCGGGTTACAAAGTCCTGTTTAGCCATATAGACACTGTAAGCGGACGAGAAATCTGTGTGCAGTCCTGCGGATTTCCACACCCCCCCCGAAGTAGCGTCTAAGCTGCAACCACTATGATTCCCCACTCGTAACGTTGCTATGTCTAAGCAGTGGGTTACAAGATTGAGATGGGTCGCTGTCATGGTTTTCGTGGGCTTGGCAGTGTGGGCTCTTTTAGGGGGCACCGAACTTGGAGAACGCTCGGGATTCCTTCAGGCTCTCCTAGCTGCTGTCTTGTTGTATGCCACTTGGGCTGCTATCGATCGTAGTGATCGTCAGATTGAAATTGCACTGCACCAACAGAAAATATCCGAAAAGCAGATCGAGATGTTGAATCGACAAGATGAACATCATTTTCTAGGTATAAATGTCACTCAATGGAATATGGCAACTCTGTTTAATTTAAGTAGGATGCCTATATTCGTTCGCTCTATTCAAGTTGGTATTGAAGGCGGAACCCCAATCTCTTATGAAAATTTAGATACGCAGCACAAAATTATCCAGGCTGGACAGGGTGCAAGATTCGCTATGACACTGCTCAATAATCCAGATTTAAAAGTTCGGATCAAGGAGTACATAGATAATCAGATGTCTGGATCAAGACATTATTCCTTTTCGGATCCACTGGCTGAATTTCGCATTCTGATCGAATATCAATATGGCGGCACTGGTCCAACTATTTACAGAAAGGAATACAAGATTGCTGGCTCTTTCGACCATTTCAACAGTGAAGCAGATGCGCCCTACGCCTTGCTTCTGGTGCCCGTCAAGTTTTGGCGTTTTAAAACGCCGGAAATAGGTATGCCTATGGGCGAAGATTTGCCTCTTGATTTCACATAAATTGGCAGTGTTTTAAGGAGTCTGCCACCTAAGCGCAAAGTGAAATATTTTCACAAGCGGGAACCTGGAAGAGGTGAAAAGAACAAGGCCCCCAGTCCTATCTTCCTCAGGTGCTCGGGGCCTCGTGTGCGCGGGACCTCTGTCCGAAGTGCCTACATGTGCGGATGTACAAACTGAAATTTGACAGGTATCTGACACCGTGCTAGGTTGTTGTCACTATGCTCCGTTTTTCCCTCGACCAGTATCTGCGCGACCACGGCCTGACGGCTTACAGGCTCGTCAAGGAAACCGAGGGAAAGGTCGCGCGCGGCAGCATCTTCGCCATGGCCCGCGGCGACAGCGTCAAGCGCATCGACATGGAGAACCTGAACCATGTCGTTGCCGCGCTCAGTGCGTTGACGGGCGAGCAGGTCAGCGTAACTGACCTGTTCACCGGTCGGCCCGAACCCGTCTCCCTGCGCCAGTCCGCCGCAGGCGTCCCCTACACCGACGACGAGGAAACAAACGACGTGCTCAATGATCACCCTGACATTCTCGATAGATTCGAGAAATTCAAGAGCCGCAACAGGGTGACCACATGAACGTGCATGTTGCGAACGTTGCGCATTTTGGTCCGGACAAGATCGAAGCAGCACAAGACACTGCTCTTACTGTCGTCTTTGACGCGTTCGTTAATGCATACCATTCCTTTGATCTTGAACACCGCGCATCGGTCAGCGGAGGGCTGAACCTCTTCTACATCAAGGAGGCGTGTTCAGAGGAGCTGAAGGCACGGCGGCAACAGAGTATTCGCAATGCGCGCCGTGCAGTGGCCACTGCGTGGAGTGAAAGCCTCCAACTTGTCACTGAGGATATCAACGCGACCCTAACGGGGATACCGCCGCTGCATCAGTACACGGAATTGATCCTCGGCATCCTGCGGCAGAAGGCAGTAGAAGACGACATCGATCTGCGCGACTACATTGCGGTGTTGGCGCCTCTGTTCGCTCAGGTGAACGTGGACAAGTTCCGCGCCCTACTCAATTCGCTGCGCTTTCAAGTACGAATCTCTCTGAGATTTTTCATTGTCGTTATTCGATTGAAAGCCCTTATCCGGCTGAAAACCCGGCGCGAACAGGGCGCGGGTGTGCTATCCATGCGCCCGTCAGCCATACCGCTGACCGTTCAACCCTGCGCTCCCTGATCAGGACCGTTCTTCTGCTGAAGACGTTCCCGACCAGGAGGGTGCCCGATGTGGCCCTCCGACTACATAAACGGAGGGCCACATGCCCACTTACACCATCGCCTTCGAGCCCGATGCTCAGGCGGACCTGAAGAAACTCGACCCCACCACCCGCGCCCAGATTGATAAGGCCCTGGCGCGCATAGCCGACAACCCCAACGTGGGCAAGCCCCTGAAAAAACCGCTCGCTGGGCTGTTCAGCCATCACGCTGTGAGTAAGCGTTACCGGATCGTCTACCACATTGACGACGCGAGCTTGACCGTCACCGTCTTCACCATTGGCGCCCGCCAGAGCGGCAAACGGTCCGACCCTTACGCCACAACCTCCCGTCGCCGGGCGTGACCCGCCCTCTCCAGCTGCCCGTGTGCCTCCCGCACGCGGGCAGCCCCTTTTCGGGGATGTTTTAGGGAAGCGGCTACGAAACGCAAATTGACGAATCTTTTCAGTGGAACTCAGCAAGCGATCATTCATCTAAAAGGTTGGAAGTGCCGAATACGCCAAGAGCGTTGGCATTTCGGACCTGACAATCCACTTTGCACCTAGTCTGCCTCCGGAAATGCCCAAGCGTCACTTGAAGCAAAGTGCTGACACTGCTTGGAACGGGTACTTCTTCAGCTTCCTGCCTGTGAAAACAGGTCACTTTCCATTCAGGGGCAGATTGCTTAAAGCACGCCCGATTGCACCGCTCAATCCCATGTCCACTGTAACATGAGTAAATGATGAGTCGGGCAGGCTGGGGGCATGACCTCCTTCTTGCTCCAGCAGCGCGCCGCCTTCGTCCATCAGGCGCTCCAGAAAGGCAGGCGGAGAGACCATAAAAGTGTGACCCCACAGAAATGTGAGGTCACACAATGACAGAAATTCAATTCAGCTCGGGCGACCCAGAAACTCTTGAATGGCGCGGTCGGCCAGATCTTGCACGCTGCATCCTTCTGTTGCTGCCCGAATCTTTAGGGCCCGGTGAGTGCTGGCAGGCAGCGCCACGTTCACCCGTTTCTCGGTCTCTGGCGCAGCCACAGTCTGCGGCGCAGGTGGCGAAGTCACAGAAATGTGATCGTGTGATTCTGTGGACACAGGGCGCGGCACGTCCTGAGCACGGCGCGCGGCCTTCAGGATGCTGTTCGCATCGTTGCCCTTCTTGCTCATGCCTGGACCCCCAGTTCGTTCAGCGCCTCGCGAAAGGGCGCAAGCAAGTGTCCAGGGATCAGGCCTCCAAAGCTGCGCTGGTAGTCCACCGACTTGCGCACGTGGGCCACCACTGGGTAGCCCAGCTGGGCCAACGCATCGGGCATCGCGCGGCTTACCCCGTCGTTTTCCAGACGGTTCAGAACAAAGCCCAACTGCACCCCATCCGGCAGGGTGACCTCGCTGAGGGCCGTGACCGTTTCTTCCAGGCGGTCCACCTCACCCGAGCCGGGCAGCAGCGGCACGAGCAGCACCTCGCTCTGCTTGGCCGTGTCCTGCAGCGTGCGCTTGTCGTTCGGCGGGGTGTCCACAACCAGGAAGTCCACGGCGCCGATGGTCGTGGCCTGCATAGGACCCACCACGCGGTAGGGCAGGGCCGTGCCTGCTTCCTGAGCGTTGTACGCCCAACTGGTGGCCGTGCCTTCCGGATCCCGGTCCAGCAGGGCCACGGTATGCCCCGCCTCGCCCAGCACCTGGGCCACGCCAATCGAGGTCAGGGTCTTCCCCACTCCGCCCTTCTTGCTCAGCACGCTGATGGTCTTCATACATCGGTGATTTTACACAATCACACAAGATCAGAAGCTCAGAAATGTGATTGTGTGAAACCACAGCAGGCGAGAGCATGAGTCGCTACGGGACCTTCAGCACACGGGCAGACGCTGAGGCGTATCTGGAGCGGATCACCGACCCGGCCCGCCGCGCGCAGGCCCGCCATGACCTGGGCCTCCCAAACGGGCCAGTCAGCCACCCCGAGACCTACCTGCCGGCCAGTGCCAGCAACGGCTACCTGACCGAAGCCCTGTTCCAGGCGGACGTGGTGCGGAACCTGACGGCCTTCGGGTGGGACGTGCAGCAGACCCTGCTGGGCAGTGACCGAGGTGGCGTGATCTGGACGACCGCTGGCTGGCCTGACTTGCAGGTGTACCGCGCACCAAGGCGCCTGTTCTTCCTGGAACTGAAGCAACCCGGCAAGAAGCCCTCTGAAGTTCAGCTGGCTGCCCACGCCCGGCTGCGCGCAGCGGGCTTTCGCGTGACCGTCGCCTACACCCTCGACCAGGCGCTGGCCGCCGCTCAGGAGGAACTGTGCGCACCCAGTTATTGATCGTTCCAGCGCCCCTGACCTTGCCCGGTGAGTTCCAGGGGACGGTGACTCTGCGCGCCACGCCCGATGGTGGCGCCGACCTGCTGGCCACGGGAGCAGGTACGCAATTCAACCGTCTGGCCCCGCACACCCTGGACGCGATGCGGGACTGGCTGTGCGAATTGCGGGGCCTGCCTGCCGGGGGAGGGGAGAGGTGAAACGCTGGCTGGATCGGCTGTGGACCCTTCTGGAGGAGTGGGCCGCGCAGGCCTGCCCGACCTGTGGCGGGCTGTGTCTGCTGCCTGGCCCGGTGCCTGAGGCCCAGCACGTCTACGCCCCTTGCCCGGCCTGCAAGGGCATGGGGCGCCGCCCTGAGAAGGCTGCTGGTGAGTAAGCGTCAGCAGGACCGCGAATACGAACAGGCCTTAGCGCAGGCCGATGACCCGGTGCTGCGCGGCCTGATCACGGCGACCTACCAGCGGCTGCGGCGGGGGTACGTGCGGGTGGGTGACCTGAAGGGCCATTACACCTACGACTTGGGCTTGCTGCCCCGGACAGATGGGTGCTTCGAGCGGCCTACGAACCTGCCGCCCATCATTCGTACGCAGCGACTGTTTAAACGAGGTGCTTCATGATTCATCTTCGCCCTTCTCTTCAATTGCTGCTGTTCAGGTCGTGGATCAACTGGGCTGCGTCACATGCCGCTTGCACGGTCGGATCACGACTGACTGGGCTTGCTGAGGTCGTCGGCGAACACACGGACCCGGCCGATGGGGCGGTGAGAGTAACTGGGACAGTGCTGGCCGGTGCAGTAGGAGCCGTTACAACTGCGGCGGGTGGTGTGCCCTGCACGAGGTGGTTACAGCCTGTCCAAATGGCCGGCACGGCGAGGGAGAGCACGGTAAGCCCCAGGTGCACGGTGAAGCGCTTGGGCGACATGTCACCATGCTGCGCTCTGAACTCTGACAGCACTCTGCTGTGTCAGCACGGCCAGGGAGGCCGGTGCTGATGGTCCAGGTCCGAGCCATTGAAGTGATTGGGCCCACGCCCATAGCCAAGACCACTGCCCCGCGCCGCCCGCGCCTGCCGAGTCTGGAGGCCGCCGAGAAGCGTGTGCGCGCTCAGTGGCTTGACCCGACCGAAGTGGGCCTGCGGGACACCCGCCGCAGTCTCGTGCGGGCGATGTGGCGGGCTCGCCGAGCGGGCGCCCAGACCTTACGACGTCAGCTGCGGGCCCTGTACCATCAGATCCTCACGGCCCAACGCGCGCAGGACTGGCTGATCGGTCCCGAAGCGCGCGCGACCCGTGCCCGGAATGTGCAGGACCCGGCGCAGTACGCGCGTGAGCAGGTGCAGGCGCTGCCGGGGCAGAGTGCGCAGCTGGCCATCAGCAGTCCAGGGCCGAGGTACCAGACGCCTGGACCGCCCCCGCCCCCTGCGCCCCCACTCGGCCAGACGCACACGCGGATCGTGCATGACGAGTTCAGCGGGAAGAACCGCCGGGAACGGGAGCGCGCCGCGCGGGAAGCCGCAGAAGGCTACTACCAGGCCCTGCGAACATGGCGGGTCTGGCAGGGAAAGCTAGAGGAACTGCCAAGGGAGCGCCGCGAGGGTGGCGACGGCCGCATGCGCCCCGTGGTGGGCAACTGGGCGAGTGCGCCGTATGACCTGCGGACCAGGGAGGTCGAACTGCCCGGCTGCCGCTCCGTGTCCGAGAGTGCCCTCGCCGCGCTGGTAAACGCGGATGAGACGCTGAGTGCGATTCGGGAGGGCCGGACGGTAGCGACGCTGGTAAATCCTGGCGGTGGGTGGTACCGGGACAAACCACAGGCTGTGCGCTATGCCCAGGCGGTCCTGACGCTCGCCTTCAATGTGGGCGACTTGGCCGCACAGGAGCACCTGCGCAATCTCCCCCTTGCGGAAATTTCACGGTGAGCGCATACTTTTGTTAGGCTGGACAACAAAGTCGAAATCACGCGCCGTTCCTTCGGGGGCGGCGTTCTTGTTTGGCCTCTGGAGGTCGTATTAGTTCAAGCGGCTGCCTGGATTCTCGTTCTTGCCGTAATAACCTCGAAATTTATTCAGTGCGGCCAGGACATTGGCGTGAGTAGTCACAATACCCTCGAGTGCTATCTGTGCACCTTTCAAAAACTCTTCCGGGTAGGCTGCTTCTGGTGGAGCAAGTGACATCGTCGCCATCATGTGCTCAATGTATTGTCGGTATTCGCCCATTGTTTCTTGCAAAATGTTCATATTGATTAACTGTCGGTCAATAAGAACTTGAGCTTCTGGATGAGTATTTCTTGTCTCTCCCCAGAAAGGAAAGAAACCAATCTCCACCAGCATTACATTAATCTCTTCTATTAAAAGTAATGCCCGCTCATTTGTTTGTGTCCATTCTAATTTCATAAATCCACGTTAGTCTTAGTTTTAACGCCCTATATGATAAAAGTGACGGCAATTTCTATTTACACTCCTACTACAGACTTTTAGGGAGAGCTCTCCCTTTACACTGACCGCATGGCCACACTGACCCTGCACCTGACGGACGACACCACGCACACGTTCACGGGCTCTGACGAGTGGGTCACGACGGCCGCGCAGAAAGCCCGCGACGTGCAAGGCCACCACAACCGCATGTTCTGGTTCAGCGACGTGGCGGTGCAGCCCACGGGGTTCAGTGTGTCGGGTGTGCTGATTCGAGAGATCGCCCACCAGCTGGACACCTGAGCACGACGCTCGCCTGACTCAGGCCCCTATGCGGCCCTGAGTGTTCCGTGTGCCCGCCCAACCCACTGCCGGTGTGCCCCTTCTTCACCAAGAGGAGGAGCACGCCGCTTCGTTTGTTTCGCCCACCCAGGAGGTGAGTAGCCTTGACCCAGCCTGAGATCGAAACCCCGAAAACGTACAAGCAGCTGCTTGCCGAACTGACGCCGAAACAGAAGAAGTTCGTGCGGGAGTACGTGCGCGAACCGAACGGCACGAAGGCGGCGATTGCGGCGGGCTACAGCGAAGACAGTGCGCGGCAGATCGCCAGCGAGAACCTGACAAAACCGAACATCGCGGCGGCTGTGGAAGCGGGCTTCGAGCAGGTCATGGGCCGCAATGAGGTTAGGGCTCGCACGGCTGAGGTAGCAGCCGGTTCAATGGAAGACTTCCTGACCATTGAGCGCGTGCCTTACCTGGAGCCCGTGCATCTGCCGGCAGAAGAAGCCATTGATCTCCTGAACGACACCATCGCAGAACTGAGCGAAGAACTCGACAGCGCGAAGGAAGAGCGCTCGGACTGGATCACGAAGGAACTGCGCCGTCTGAACCGGGCGGTTCGCAAGTGCGAGCGGGCCCTGGCCAAGGCGAACCCGGACGAGGGTGACCCTGAAGTCAGCATTGAGGCCGAGTGGAAAGAGCGCGTGGTGGTCCGCATTGACCTGGAGAAGGCGAAGAACGCCGGCAAGCTCCACCTGGTCAAAAAGCTCAAGGAAACCAAGTTCGGTCTGGAAATCGAGCTTCATGACGCCGCTGCGGCCCGCGAGCTGCTGGGCAAGCACTACCGCCTCTGGGGTGACCGCCTGGCTCTGGAGAACCCGGACGGCAGCCCCCTGCCCATCAAGTTCATCGTGGGCATCCCCGAGGACGCCTTGTGACCGGCCACGTGCACGTCGGTGGGCAGCAGTACCCGCCGGGCGCCCTGGTCTATGAACCCTTCGGCGCGGCGCGTGAACTGTTCTTCGCCCGTGACCCGGAGGTGGTGCTCGACGGTCCGGCTGGGACAGGCAAGAGCCGGGGCCTGCTTGAGAAGCTCAACGCCCTGGCAATCAAGTACCCCGGCATGCGCGCCCTGATCGTGCGCAAGACGCGGGCCAGCCTGACGGACACCACGCTCGTGACCTGGGAAGATTACGTGCGCCCGGCCTGCGACACGGAAAACCAGCAGCGGCAGGTGCGCCGATCCTACAAGTATGCCAACCGGTCAGAGATTGTCGTGGGCGGCATGGACAAGAGCATCAAGATCATGTCCTCGGAGTACGACGTGATTGCGGCATTCGAGGCCACTGAATTCTGGGAGGAGGATTGGGAGGCGTTCACGACCCGCCTCAGAAACGGGGTCATGCCCTACCAGCAACTGCTGGCCGACTGCAACCCAGGGGCGCCCACGCACTGGCTGAACCAGCGCATGCGGCGGGGTCTCTCCAGGCGCATCATCTGTCGGCACGAAGACAACCCGCGCCTGTTTACCCCGGATGGCAAGCTCACCAAATACGGTGAGGACTACATCAGCAAGCTCGACAACCTGACCGGCGTGCGCTACCAGCGCCTGCGCAAAGGCCAATGGGTGGCAGCCGAGGGCATGGTGTACAGCGGCTGGGATGACAAGCTGAACATCATTGACCAGCGTGAGCTGCCTGCTGAGTGGCGCCGCATCCGCGTGATCGACTTCGGGTACACGAACCCCTTCACCTGTCAGTGGTGGGCGATTGACCCGGACGGGCGCATGATCCTGTACCGCGAGTTGTACCGGACGCAGCGTCTGGTGGAAGATCACGCCAAGCAGATCAAGGCCCTGAGCGAGGGCGAGCGCTTTGAGGCGACGATCACGGATCACGACGCCGAGGACCGCGCCACCTTGGAGCGGCACCTGGGCGCCGCGACCACAGCGGCCTTCAAAGCGGTCAGCCCGGGTATTCAGGCGGTGGAAGCTCGCATCCGGCCTGCGCCGGACGGCAAGCCGCGCCTGGTGATCATGCGGGACAGCCTGGTCGAAACCGATCAGAACCTGATCGAGAGCAAGAAGCCGACGAGCACGCTGGAAGAGTTGCCTGGGTACGTGTACCCCACGGTGCGGGGGAAGACGGAGAAGGAAGCGCCGGTGAAAGAGAACGACCACGGCATGGACACCATGCGCTACGCCGTGGCCTATGTGGACGGGCTGGGCCGTGAGCCAGAGCCTAAGCCCAGTGCGGTGCGCGCGGCCTTCCGGGGCGGCGCCAGGAGGAACCGGTGAACATCATTCAGAGTGTCCGGGCCCTCCTGGGGGGCCAACCCCCACCCCAAGCCCCAACGTCCAATGTCGCTCACGCCGCCCTGCGGCGCCTGCGCACCCAGCTGGCCCGTGATCCAAACGCCCGCGTCAGCCGCGACCCGAATGATCTGGCTGGGCTGCTGTCGTTCTTTGAGGACACGCTGGCCGGATATCCAGGGGACAGTCGCCGCCGCATCGTGGGCGTGCTGCGGGGCCTGGCGGAAAGTGACGACGACGTGGCCGGTTCGCTTGGGGACCTGCAAGCCCTCTGTGGCGCGGGCTTTACGCTGGACTTCACGGGTGGCAGTCGGGCGAGTAAGCAAGCCGAGTTCGAACTGGAAGCCTGGAGCGAGTTCATCTTCCCGGAAGGGGGCGGGCTCTCGGGCCTGATCGCCAATCAGGTGGGTGAGCTGGCTTTAGCCGGCGCCAGTAGCTGCGAGTGGTACCCCGAGCGCAGCCGGCGGGGCGTGGCTGGGGTGGCGGTGGTGCCCGCCGAGGAGGTGCGGATTCGGCGTGACCGCGAGACGCAGGCGCTGATTCACGAGCAAAGCGCGCCAGGCAACGCAGTGCTGCTGCACCCGCGCACTTACCTGTACGCCGCGCCGCGCACCGCTGGGCGTTCCCCTTATGGCCTGCCCCTGTTCCTGGCTTCGCTCTTCGCCTTGGACCGCAAGCGGCAATTGCTGGCGGCCGAGCAGCGCGTCATCAACCTGATGGCCCGCAGCGCGCTGGTGCGGGCGACGGCGCCAATCCCCACGCCACGAGATCTGGGGTGTGCCTCAGAAGATGATCCCGGCTACGACGACGCTGTGGCCGCGTACTTTGCGGAACTGGCCGACACCATCGTCAGTGGCAGTGCCAATGGGGTCTACATCGGTCCTAAGGGAACGGACATTGATGTGGTGCCCATCAATCAGACCGCGAGCGGCGCCCCGGAGATCACCAAGGGGAACCAGAAGCGCGTCTGGGGGGCGCTGCGCACGCTGCCGTTCTTGCGGGGCGAGATGGACAGCACCACGCAGGCGCTGGCCCAGGTCACGCTGCCCATCGTGCACGCGCAGGCCGTGGCCATTCAGCAGACGGTGGCGCGGCAGCTTCAGTTCGGCATGAACCTGCACCTGGCTTTGCGGGGCATCCCCGCGCAGGCCTGGGTGCGCTTCACTCCGCCGGCCAGTCCGTTCGCGCTCGACGAAGCGAGGGCCGAGTTCTTCAAAGCCCAGACCGATGAAGCGCTGGTGCGGGTGTTCGGACGCGCCTATGCACCTCAGGCCATGCGGCGCTGGGACGTGGTGACCGAAGACGCCGACCGCGCACCGGACTGGTGGGCGCCTAGCACCGGCAAGAGTGACCCGCCGAAGGAGGAAGGCAATGGAAGTTGACGTACAAGCCTGCCAGCGCTGCGGGCAAGATCACCGTATGGGCTTCGGGCCCTTAGACAATCCAGTGGGGCCACACACACACTGGGGTCTGTGCCCGAACACAGGTCAACCCGTGCTCTTGGCTATTGAGGACACGCCGGTCAAAGTGCCCACCCTGCGTCAGCTGATGGAAGAAATTCACAAGCATTTCGGGCCGGTCTGGCTGCCCCGGTTCACGCACGCCCTCTCTGTAGTGGAAGGCGACGTTCAGGCCGTTCTGTCTTACCGAGAGCAGGCGCAGTCGCTCATCACCTTAGTGAGTCGCCTTCTGGCTGCGCTGGAGTCCTCAAGCAGCCAAATTCGGGAGACCACGTTTTTCCAAGAGCTGTTGGAGTTGCGCCAAGTGTTCACTCACGCCCAGCGAGAAGCGGACGAGCTGGCTCATGACCTCGCTCTCAAGGTGGCGGCTCGGCGCTTGGTGCAGGAACTGAGTTCATCAGGAGGTTCCACATGACCCAGCATCGCGCCGCCTTCACGCTTGCCCTAACCCTCGCGGCCGGGGCGAGCGCTTCCCTTCCCGATGGGCACCTGGAGAAGATCAACGCCCTTCAGGCCAGACGGGGCAAACCCGACCTCACCGCCGAGCAGGTGCTGGCCCGTCCCGTGCGACTGTTCGGCAACAAGCTGACCAGCTACTACACGCGCATGCCGGACGGCGGCCTGGCCATCCTCGCCAACCAGATCAACGATGCGGGCGGGCCGGTCCTGAGCGCGCACGTCACCGACAACACACCGCTCGGGAGCTTCTACCTTGCGGCCGTCACGACCGGTGACTACGTGGCCAGCCCGCCGCTGGGGGAGCCGCAGCAGGAGCTGTGGCTGGACACGTGGTTCTACGTCCTGAACGACGCTGAGGGTCAGCGCTTGATCGCCCTGATCGACGGCGGTGTGATCAACGAGGCGAGCATTGGGTACTGGTACGACCAGGCGCTGTGCTCGATCACGGGGGCGAGCTACTGGAATAGCCCGTACTACGCGGGGCAGACCTACACCATCCAGGACCCCGAGACTGGGGCGAGCACCACGCGCCTGTGCTTCATCTGGACCACGGGAGCGGTGCAGTTCAGCGAGGGCAGCCTCGTATATCGGGGCGCCTATCCCGGCACGAAGGTCGGTGGGGACGCAGCCAGTCCGAACCTCCTCGCTGCGAGCGCCAGCGCCATCGGCGGCCCCGCCCCTCAGACCCGCTTCCAGCTCGCGGCCAGCAAGGACATGCAGGCCGTGTACGAGAAGGCCCCCGCCGCTGGCGAGGGCGCGCCCCCTCAGCCGCCGCAGGCGGACACCAAAGGAGAGATGGACTTGAAACTTCGCCTCAAGCTGCCTGACGGCTCGGTCAAAGAGATCGACGCCACCCCAACTGAAGCCCAAGCCCTGCTGGACACGCAGATTGAAGGTGCGGTGACCAGGGGCGGGCAAGCCCAGCTCGAAGCCCATGCGACGGCTTTGGGCCTGGAACCCAAGGAGGTGACGGCCGCGCGCCTGCAGGCTCTGGCAGCCGAGGCTGGCGACGGCCGCACCTACCGCCAGGACCTGCTGAACGACCTGCATGCGCTGACCCTCTCGGTCAGTGGCAACGACGAGGCTGGCCGCGCGGCGGCCGACCGCACGAAGAAGGCCTTCGGCACCCTGGAATTGGCGGACATCCGCGCCGAGGTGCAGCGCCTGACGGCCCAGCGCGACGCCGGATTGCCCAACGTGCGCCTGAGTGAGGACCAGGACATCACGCCGGCCAAAAAGGTCACTCCGAACTTCGACGCGGTTTAAGCCGGCTGAGGTTCTGGCCTCTCGCACTATCCCTGTTCAGGAGAGTAAGAAATTTCAGGATGAGGACCGAATACATGGGTCTTAGTCCGAAGATAGAAGTAGCTATCTTCGTGGATTATTTCTAATGCAATAGACTTGCACGGTGCGATCTCCAGATTTGGAGAATTCACTTTCTATTCTTCTGTCGTCCATCTCCACATCATGTTCTATTAGAACAACAAAAACTAAAACCTGGATGTTAGGATTTCTGGTGTAAAAATCCTCAAGTCCCTTTATAGTTTTTAGGACGGATGCTTTAGTGCCTGTATTTTTTATGTGCTTGAACTCGTAAACAATTGCATTGTTGGCTATATTGAAATCAGCGACTTTGCTACTCCCATCGTATATCAAAGTTACTTCTTCTCTTGCTATTGTGGGTAGCCAGGGTTTGTTCAATATCCAAAATAGATTTTGTAAATCATATTCGTTACTAACCGCTATCTGACTTGACTTTCCTTTAGTGTTTAGTTCTTTTATGACTGAAAATGACCTTTTGAGTATATCTATTGTAAAACTAGCAAAGGATTCGTAATCTGAGGCAATATAAGGCTCTGTTGGTAGACCCATAGTCTGAACTTGACTGAGTAGTCCTCTTAGAGCAGGCCGCCAACGATTATAGGACGGTTCGGGGCCTATCATCGATGTCATAGGTATATCGACACCAATTGGTATTTCGAATGTCCAATCTACATCTGCTGAACTTAATATGGATCCATCCCTAAATATACATATGGCATCTAGTCTGTTTACAAGCAAATCGAAGGAAGAATCCATAACGTAGCTTTCGTTTGCGCAGCTTATGGCCTTTCCTCCTTCTGAGATAAAAATATCAAGTGCCGGGCAGTTAAGTAGAGTGAAACTTCTTATTCTGGCTGGTTGTATATGCGCAGAACTTCTCAGGAGAATATCCACATCCGATCTTCTGCTCATGGTTCTGTATCTTCTTGAGCCAAATATATAAAGTTCCGTAATTGATAGGAATTCAGATGTTAGTTTAAGTACGAGATCTTTCAGTGAAAAGGTTTCAAAATCCACATCTGTTCTGTAGTGCATTCCGATCTCCTGGTGGTTCATAGTGATATCGAATCTCGTTTAATAGATCAATCATCTATAAAGACGAAAAGATCTCCTACGTTAAAAGTTTCATCTCCCGTTATATCTCTAAAAACTCTCACTAGAGAGGATAGTGTTTCTCGATCAACGCGTTTGGATCGTCCAGCAGCAAGATCGTATGCACTATTCCTATTCACTTTGCCATTCAGCTTCTCGGCAAACCTATAAGCAGATACTTCATATTGCTTCAAGATTTCGGGAATTCTCCATTCCACCATTGACGCAGAGTAAGTCATCATCATCTCCACAAGCCAAAGGTACCATAGAAGCATGGTACATAGAAGCCTTGACGTAGTACATGAAAGCATGTACTATAAGGACACCAAGAAAGCCCGCCAGAACTTAGCGGGAACGGAGGGCTTATTGGGAACCTTGGGGGTTCATATGCATTATGACGGGCAAGGCCACAAAGTTTCAGCTCTAAGTCGCACCTGGGTAACTGAGACGTTAGACCGGATGGATGGCGCCGTAGTCCAAGTGCGTCGCAATACCGTCACCATCAGCAAGCGTACGGGAGAGTACGCCGCTGAGATTGACGGTCAGCCTGCCACCGTGTTCCAAGCGGATGGCGTGTTACGTGGCGCCAGCACTCGCACACTGGTCAGTGAGGTTATCCCTATGCCCGCTAGCCTGGCCCG
This sequence comes from Deinococcus betulae, assembly GCF_020166395.1. Lineage (NCBI taxonomy): Bacteria > Thermotogati > Deinococcota > Deinococci > Deinococcales > Deinococcaceae > Deinococcus > Deinococcus betulae. The sequence continues at coordinate 31,038 of NZ_JAIQXU010000033.1, forward strand.
TGTTTTAAGGAGAAGCGCGTGATCGGGGGCCGCAAGTTGCCTCCAATTGAGGGGGACACAAACCGCTGGTATATATCTGGCCGTCAGAAAGACTTCCATGGGCGGTTTTCGCTTTCTGAAGTAGAGTTTCGCGCTATGCAAACGCTCGTACCGATGGTGGCACAAGTGAAAAATGAGCGGTTTGAAGTGACTTGTATGAACTCCACGGATGAGCGCGATGTAAGCATGATGCTGGCTGCTCTTCGCATGGCCGTCTACTACAGTAATGAAGAAGGGGGAGCCAACTCTCTGTCGGCCCGGCCCGAGGAAGCGTAAGGACTATGTCCACACCTTCTCCCTCTAATACTGTGCCAAACACGTCTCAGATTAGTGATCTGAGGGCCTGTCTAAATCCAACCTGCACTCAGAAGAATCCTCAGTCAGTCACGCAATTTCGGAAGAAGAGAGGAGGGCGAAATGGATTAGATTCTTTTTGCAAAATCTGTCGTAATTTTCAGTTGCGTGAATGGAAGCGGGCAAATCCTGAAAAGTCTAAGGCTATTTCTAAACGAGAGCGTGCCAAAAATGCTGCAACTTACAGAGAGCGTCATAACTTTAAGCAAGCAACTGACGCAAACTTTCGGAATGCCAATGTGGCACGCGCTGCCCGCTGGCGTGCTGCCAACCGAGAGCGGCATCGTGACCTTCAGCGCATGTACGCGATGCGGCATCAGAAGCAGCGCTCAGCTTATAAGCGCCTCTGGCGAGTACGTAACATTGACCAATGTAGAGCCGCCGCTCGGAGTAGATATGCTGCCAATCCTCAGAAATTTATTGCTTACCGGAATATGCGGCGTGCGCGAGAATGGGATGCAGCAGGTTCCTATACTCCGAATGACATAAAGGCTAAATACAGTTTGCAAGGAGGTCGATGCTATTACTGTAAGGAGTATTTGCACAAAGCATACAACATAGATCATAAAATTCCCCTATCGAAGGGAGGAACAAACTGGCCTGCGAATTTGTGTGTCGCTTGCGAAACATGCAACAAGCGCAAAAACAATTTAGACTTTTTCAAGTTTATAGCTTATCTCTAAATTCGTTTCTACCGTTCCCCGCTATCGCGGGGTTTTCCATTTAAGGAGCGTGATTCCTATCAAAATCGGAAATGTCGAATACGCCGGCCAGCACAACACCGGCCTCACCTTTACCCTCGATGCAAACGCCGTAAAGGGCGACGCGCTCACCCAGACCGCTGCAGGCACCGCTGGTCGTGGGGCTGCTGACGCTGCGCTACTGGGCAAGCTGGTCACCCGCGAGAGCGACGGCCTGGGCACTGTCTTCACGCGCGGCGTCATCGTGGTGCCCTGGACCGGCGCCGCCGTCTACGGCCTGCAGAAAGTGGGCGTGGACGGCACCGGCAAAGCCAAGGTCAGCGCCTCGGGGAAAGAGTGCCGGGTGCTGGGCGTGGCCGACAATCTGGCCGCCATTGACCTCGGCTGATTCGTTCATCCGCCCCAGATCTGGCCTGCCCACGCGCGGGCCGTTTGCTTTGCCTCCCAGGAGACCTGCATGACGAAGATCAAGACCCTGAAGAACCTGGAACTCGGCCTGTACCAGGATGCCGCCCGTGAAGGCATGACCCTGAGCCAATTGCTCAACGAAATGAGCCGCAAGGGCGACATTGACGAGTCGCTGGTGCGCCCTGATGCCCGCAACAGTGCGGGGGAGCCGGTGGACGCCTTCAAGCAGTTGCTGGCCGCCGCCGGGATTCGCACGAAAGGCGAATTCGCCCAGACGGGGGATGCCTTCGTGAGCGATCCCAACAACCGGGTGCTGTTCCCCGAGTTCGTGGTGCGCGAGTACCGTGACGCGGAGCGCGACGCCGTCAACGTGCTGCAGGCCAGTGACCTGGTCAGCACCCGTGTGGGCATCAACGGGAACGCCTACCGCACTGGTGTGATTGCCGCCGGCCAGGAGAAAGAACTGGAGTTCGGCCGCGTCTCGGAACTGGGCGAGATGCCTGTGTACACCATCACGCTGGCTGACAAGGCGGTGAACGGCCAGAAGTACGGGGGTGTGCTGCGTCTGAGCTACGAGGCCGTGCGCCGGGCCCGCATTCCGGTGCTGACCCGCTACATCGGCAAGGTCAGCCGTGCCCAGGGCCGCCGCAAGGCCAAGACCGCGCTGAATACGGCGCTGAACGGCGACGGCAACAGCAACCCTGCGCCGGCCAGCACAGCAGCGACGGGGACCACCTTTACCTTGCAGGACATCATTGCCCTGCAGATGGACGGCTTGGTGCAGGGCGTCCAGTTCGGCATCATCACGGCGGACGCGGCCGACCTGGCGGCGATCCTGAACCTCGACATCTTCACGGGGGTGGCGGCCACGGCCGCTGGCGCGGACTTCCGGGATACCGGCAAGTGGCCGAACATCCTGGGCATGCAGCCCAAGATGGCCATGGCGGACAGCGCTCTGCAGGGCAGCAAGAAGATCCTGGGAATCGACCAGGCGAACGGCCTCGAGGAGTTCTACGAGGAAGGCAGCGAGATCGTGGAGAGCGAGAAGCTCATCACCTCGCAGTTCGAGAACATCGCCATCAGCGAGGTCGTGGGCTGGGCCAAGCCTGACACCCAGGCCTTCCGCACCAAGGCCCACGCCTGAGCCAGGTGTGACCAGGGGCGCCTCCAGACGGGGGCGCCTCACCCTTTCGGCAGTAGGACTGGTGCCCAGCGCGGCACCAACAGGAGACCGACATGGCAAAAGCAGACACGATCCGGGACATTGAAGCCGCCAACGGGCAAAAGGTGCCGGACAGCTTAAATCAGAAGCAACTGGACGAGTTGCTGGCGCTGGCCACCCGCGACGGCGCCGAGAAGCTGGACGCGTTCAGCAGCAAGCTGACGGAACTTCAAGGCGGGGGCAAGAGCAGCGAGAAGGCCGCACCCACGGTCACGGTGCGCGTCAACGACGCCATTGCGGCCTATGGGGGCGAGTTTACCGATCCAGGCACCCGCGAGGTCATCGGGAAAGAGCCCACCGAAGTGCCCCTGTCGCCCTTCGTGCGCGAGAAGCTGCGCAGCGAAGAGCTGGTCGAAGCGGACTGAGCGGTGCAGGCGCTTGTGCCTGCCGACGTGCCCACCCTCATTCCCGGGGCGCCCATTCCCGAGGCTGCCTTTCTCAATTTGGCAGCCATCTGGGCCAGTGGGGAGGCCACCAAGCGGCGAGCAGACTTGGACAGCCTAACCGGCCCGGCCGCAGAAGCGGCGCGCACCGCGATTGCCGCCAAGAGCCTGGGCTTCAAGGCTGGCCTTGGCGGGGTGCTCAGCCTGGAGGAAAGTAGCAGCAGTGGTGGCTTGAAAGGCATCAAGTTGCCGGGCTTGGAACTGACACTGAACCCTTCGGGGACGGACGTTCATGGACGGGCCACTGTTGCCGCTGAGGAGTGGCACGCCTTCGCTGCGCAGTTTCTTGACCTGGCATTGCCGGGAGTGCCGCGCCGCCGGCCAGTCGGGGTCAGCCGCTGATGCTGGACCTGTTGAACGCCGCCGAGGCCCAGCTGTCACAGGTGGGGCCGATCATCGCGGACGTGCTGGCCTCGGATCTGGCGTGGCCGTTCACCCTGATCCGCTTCGGGCAGCCGGGCGTGCCGGTGCGGGCGCTGCTGGGCGAGGAAGAGGACCGCTCCAGTGTCGGGCCGGAGATCGACGCCCCGGAGGTGGCCAGCCGCACCTTCACTGCGCTGCTGCCGCCCCTTGAGGCGGCCCGCACGCTGGGCTGGATGCTGACGGACGCGGCTGGGCGGGTGTTCGTGCCGGTGGCCGCGCCGCTGGACCCTGGGCGGCGCGGCTTCTGCCTGGTGGCGCGGGTGGCACCGCTGCCCGAGCGTACCCGTGTCCATGACCTGGTCTTCCAGGTGCCCAGCGCCGGGACGGTCATCCAGCCCGGCACGGGCAACCAGGTGCCCGCCCCGTCCACGCCCTTTCCGATTCAGGCCCGCCTCTCGGCCACCACCGACCCGCGTATCCGGGACTCGGTGGGCGCCGACGCGGCGGATCTGGTCCTGATCGGCCGCTGGGGCAGTCTGACCGCCCCGGCCGCCCACCCCCCCAGCCTGCGCTGGGGCCTGAAGGCACCCCTGACCCTGCAAGGCCAGGCGGGGACGCTGACCCTCAAACTCGCCTACCCCGACGAGGACCTCGCCACCGAAGCGCAGTTCGGCGGAAGGTTCGTGGCGTCGTGGAGCACGCCCTAACTCGGAGGACCTTTTATGACCCAGACCGCCATTCCTGATGCCCTGAGGCGCGTGCGCGTCACTGAGGACGCCACCCTCGACCAGGCCGCCCAAATCACCGTGGACCCCACCGGAGGCGGCGATTACGCCGACCTCGTGCTCAATCCGGACCTGGCCGGTCCCGAGGCCCGCCACGGCTACGAGGTACGGGCTGCCATTGCCGCCGCCCTGGAGCCCCTGCGCCGCTACAACCGGGGCATCCGCCGCCGCTACGGCACTTACGACGTGGAGCAGACCGCGTTTGAGGCCGCCATGGAGAAAGCCAGCACAGAACTGGAGCAGCTCGTCCACCTGACCCCCGTACAGCCGACCCTGCCGGAACTGGTCACGCCCGAGCCGACCCGCGCGACGCTCGAAACCCAATTGGCCGACGACTTCCCGGAGGTCGAGGCGCTGCGGGCGGGCGGATACCGCAGCCTGGAGGCGGTGCGCGACGCGACGGACGAGGCCCTGCGCGCCTTGCCCGGCATTGGCGTGAAGCGCCTGGAAGCCATCCGGGACGCGGCCAAGCCCGCAGGCTGAGCCGTGGGCCGCGTGACGACCACGCTGAATCTCCGCGCACTGGAACGGCCCGCCCAACTGGCTTTCCAGCGCACGGTGCGCGAGGTGGAGCAGGCGCTGCCTGCTGCCCACGAGGACGCCGTCTACGGCTGGGACCAGCAGACGCGGCGCCGCAACGGGGAGGTGGCTGGCAGCCCCCGCAACGTGGTGGACACGGGTGAGCTGCGGGACAGCCAGCAGCCCGCGCGCTACACCTCGCCGCTGAACGCGGTCATCGAGTGGACGGCGGACCACGCGGCGGCGACCTACCTGGGGGCGGTGTTCAGGAAGCGCGAGGCCAGCCGCCCCGCCCGCAACGTCCCGGCCAACACGCTCCGGAAGCTCAATCCGGCGGCGCTGTTCGCTGGGCACCTGCGGCGCCTCCTGTGACCCCGCCGACTGTCCTTGAAGCGCTGCGCAGCCAGCTGGAAGCCGCTTTCACGGCCGCCGGCGTCGCCCTGGGGCTGGCCACGGTCAATGGGGTACCTGTGGCTGCCCTGAACATCGGGGACTGGCCTGAAGGCACCACGGTGACCGGCCTGGAGGTGTTGGTCAGCCGCACCCCCCAGCAGCGGGAGGTAGACGCCTTCGCCTTCCTGGGGTTCGTTCCCTCATACACCATTCGCCTCATCAACTGGAGCGGTGCCGAGGACCTAGAGGCCGCCACCAACGCAATTGCGGAAGTGTTCTGGCCACTCGCCGAGGAACCCCGCCTGATTCCCGAGAGTCCGCAGAACCCTGAGCAGGTGACCCTCGCGGTCACCCCCGACTGATCCAAGGAGATCGCTATGCCCACCAAAGCCAAGTACCGCTTCGGGAAGAACAGCGTCGTGCGCGTCGCCCCCATCCCCAGTGGCAGCATTGCCGCCGACGGCACCGTGACCAAGCCGGTGACCGGCAACTTCAAGGTCCTGTGCCTGCACAACAGCGTCAGCGTCGGCCTGGAAAACGGCACCATCGACCTGGAGAACTTCTGCACCGGCGGCAAGACCGTGTCGGTGCGCGACGGCACCCAACAGGGCTCCCTGGAGATTGCGAACGTAACCTGGGTGGAAGACGACCTGGCCGTCAAGATTCTGGAGGACGCCGCCTTCTCGGGCAGCGAAACCGGCGGCTGGGTGTACTTCGAGGTGCAGCCGCTCGGCAGCGGCACCGGCAAGCCCATCTACGACCTGATCGTGGACGTGCTGAGCTGGCGCCTGACCACGCCGGCCAAAGGCACCATCACCGTCGAGCACCAGAATCTGAGCGTGCTGGAAGGGCCGACGCGCGGCGTGCAGGCCTAAACCGTGCTGTGGCGTGACGTCTGGGACGGCATGCCGACCGTGGTGGTCCTCGCGGAGGATGACGCGCAGCTGGGCGAGCTTCATGACGCCCTGCTGTTCCTCTTCGGGGTCACCGCCTCATCCGTGACCGTCTGCACCGAGGCCGGGGACACCCTGCGCCTGCGCCTGCCCGACGACCTGCTGGACACCACCGGCATGACGGTGGGCCTCACCCTGACCGTGGAGCACCCAAATGAAGAAAGCCGTTGAAAACCTGCGTTTCACCACCTCCTTTCACGAGAACCGCCCCGTCAAACTGGGGGACGCCGACTTCTGGAGCAAGCGCCTGAACGGCGAGGAAGAGATGCTCATCCAGGAAGTCAACCTGCAAAGCATCGGGGAGACAGGTCCCACCCCGCTAGACCTGGAAGTGGGCCTGATGCGCCACGTGCTCCAGGCCCGTGTACGCGATGGCCGGGAGATCACGCCCGAGTGGGTCAAGCAGCACCTGGGCAAGGCCAACAGCGACCTCACCCTGACCTACCTCCGCACGGGGCAGGGGCTGCTCCCCGGCGCCACGCTGGATCTGCCCGTGTTTACCAGCATCGAGATCGACGGCCGCCTATTTGATGGCCGCGCCTTTTCCTATGCCGAGCTGCTGCGCGCGGCGGAGGCGAGTGAGCAGGCCGACGCCCTGACGGTGGCCGAAGAAGCCCAGGCCCTCAGTGATCAGGCGGGTCTCTTGGAAGGGGAATCCGTGCCCCAGATGATGGCGCGCCTGCGGGACCAGGCCCTGGCCACCATGACCCGCACCCAGGCCGCCCAGCGCGCCGCCGCCGATGTCATGGCCGAGGCCCTGAACGCCCGTATCGCCGACGGCGCCTCGCCTGTCACCGGGGGGTGGCTGCTGGCCACGCTGCAGACCGGCGACATCACCGCCATCGCGCAGTTCCTGCGCAGCGGTGAGGTGGCTGACCCCGAGGCCGGTCTGGGCGAGGGTGAGGTCCCAAACGCCGAGGCGGACGACGTGGCCCCGACCTAGGCCCCATCGCCTGGCCCGAGATCATCGCCGAGGTCATGGAGCACTACCCGGCCTACACCTGGCGCGGCGCACTGGGCGAGAGCAGCCTCGTGCTGGCCTTCCTCTTCAGCCGGGTGCCGGGCATCCACCTGAAGCGTGCCTGGCCCTTCGCGCAGCTCCAGGCCTTTATCGGCAACGCCCTGGGCGGCAAGGGCGGGGACGGCAAGAAGACGCCGGACTGGAAGCTGTTCAAGACGCCTGAGCTGCTGCCCTGGTTTGCCCAGACCGAGGAGTTGCGGGCGCAGGGGCAGCTGCTGAGCCCACCCCACTGCCTTCTGATCAGCGACGCGCTGGAACAGGGACAACTGCGGGAGGCGAGCTGGGTGGTCCAGCTCCTGACCAGCGAGGACAATCTGGACCGCATTCACGCGGTGGCGGAGCAGATGCGGCGGCTGGAAACCGACGAGCCAGCTTGATTTGGCCCGGCAGGTCCAGCCTCCACGGCGCAGAGGGGCCGGGCGCGTCACCCGGCCTCTCTGGGTAAGCTCTGAGCATGCGACGCCTGTTGCTGGTCGGGGCCCTTGCGCTGAGCGGATACGCCAACGCCGCCCCCTGGGAATACGCCACCTATCTCACTCTGGGCAGCATCGCCCAGGCCTGGAGCACGCCCGCCGGCTCTGTGTCCGGCAAGGACATTGACGCCATCCTCGACGCCCTGAAGTGCCCGCAGCGCGGCGTGACCGGCCTGCTGAACTGCGTGGGCGCAGACGGCTGGGAACTCGTGCAGGTCGTGACCGGCGACGGGGGCAGCACCACCAACTACATTTTTAAGCGTCCCAAACCCTAACAACAGACTTCAGCGGTGGCCGCCCCAGATTGGAGGCGGCCACCGCCCTTTTGTCCACCCGGAGGTGGTCTCCATCAGCACGAACGTCGGCGGCGCCAACATTGAACTGACCGCGAACACCTCGCGCGCCCTGAACGCGGTGCGTGACCTGATCCGCACCGCCCAGCGTGACCTCGGTGCCCTGACCGGTGTGAAGGTGGACGCGGCCGTGAGGCTGCGTGGTCCCACCCGTGCGGAGGCGGCGGCCGCCCTCTCCAACGTCAAGGCGGAAAAGACCGTCAAGATCGTGATTGACAGCGCCGACGCGGCCACCCGCATCGGGCAGATCAGGACCCTGCTCCAAGGCCTGGGCGCCAGCGTCAGTGGTCTGTTTGCCATCAACACCACCGGCCTGGGCGCCATTCTCAGCGCCACGACCTCCATGAACACCCAGTTCCGGACCACGATTACAGAGCTGCGGGCCGTGCTGGAAGAGATTCGCCGCACGCGACCTCCGACTGGTCCGCCCAGCGGCGCAGGCACAGGTGCAGGCGGCAGTGGGGGGTCAGGGGTCCTCAATCCCTACGCCGCCCAGCTACGCGCCCTCCAGGGCGACCTGAAGTCCAGCGCCCTCAACACCACGCAGTTCGACGCGGCCACCCGTGCACTGAAGGCCTCAATTGACGCCGAGATCGCCAGTCTGCGCGGTCTCGGGGTGCTCACCGGCCAGCAACAGGCCAAACTCGACGCCCTGCGCGTGACCTCCGGACAGGTCGCCCAGGCCCTGAACCAGGTGGGCGCGCAGGCTGGGGTCCAGCAGCTGGGGCGCGACCTGCAAAATGTCCAGAGCCAGTACGAGCGCGGCGCAGCCAGCCTGCGCACCTACCTCCGCGAGCTGGAGCGCATCCGCACGGCGGGCGCCGCCCTGTCAGGCACCCTGCGTGCTGGCAGCGCCGAAGCCCAGGCCCTGGAGCGGGTCATGGGTGGCCTGGGCACGGCCACCAAGCGCATCAACGACGCGAGTCTGGCCAAGCTGCGCGCCGACCTGGCGGGCGCCCGCACCGGTTTCGAGCAGGCCGTCAACGCGGCGGGGCGCTTTGCCGACAAGCGCGCGGCCGTCCGGGCCTACGAGGACCAGATCCGGCAGCTGGAAGCCCGGCTGCGCAGCCTGGGCGAGCGCAGCAATCTCACCGTCTCGCAACTCGGGCAGATCAACCGCCTGACCGCGCAGCTCGGCAGTCAGCGCAACGCCCTGGACGGCCTGTTTACCCCCCTGGGGCTGAGTGGCGGGGTGCTGAACGCCCTGCGGATGCTGCCCCAGTTCGCGGCGCAGGCCGGGGGCAGTCTGGGTGCGGCGGCGCTTCAGGCCAGCACCTTTGCCAGTGGCCTGAGTGGGATCGGGGCGGCGGCTGGTCCGGCTGGTCTTGCGGTCACAGCAGTGGCCACCGCCGTCTTCGCCCTGGGTGCGGCGGCGGCCAGCACGGTTCGGGCCTACGCGCCGCTGCAGGACGCCATTCAGAACGCCAAGGCCACCCTCGGCCTGTACGGTGAGGCGGGGCGCGCCGCCGGGAAGCAACTCCAAGCCCTGGCTCAAGATCCCGCGCTCGCCAAGCTGGGCTTTGACAGTGTCCAGGCCGCCAAAGCCATTGAAGAACTGGGTAGCCGTGGCCTGGAAACCAGCGAGATTCTGGGCGGCGGGCTGAAGACGGCAGCCACCCTGGCGGCTGCCTCCGGGGTGAAAGATCTCAGCGTCAGTGCCGAGGTCCTCGTGGGCACCATGCGGGCCTTTGGCATCGAGGGGGCGGAGGCCGCGAAGGTGCCGGACTTGCTGGCTAACGCGGCCAATGTGTCGGCCCTGAAGCTCGACGACTTCCGCCTGGCCATTGCGATGGGCGGCAGTGCGGCCCGCACCGCGAATGTGGACCTGAAGAGCTTCACCGCCGTCATGAGCCTGATGCGGGACCGCCTGATCGGGGCGTCCGATGCCGGGACCAGCTTCAAGGTCTTTACCCAGGCCCTGACGCCGAACAGCAAGGAAGCCGCCCGCGAGATGGCCAAGATCGGCTTCAACGCCTTTGACGCGGCCGGCAAGATGAAGGGCCTGCGGCAGATCACGGCCGAGCTGGAACAGGGCCTGACCGGCTACACCGACAAGCAGCGCCTGGCCACCCTGGAACTGATCTTCGGTTCGGACGGGGTGCGTACGGCCACCACGCTGCTGGACGCCTACAACACCACGAATGCTCAGGGCGTGCGCCTGCTTGACCAACGGACGGCGGCCCTGGACAAACAGGGCACCTCTGACCTGGCGGCCAAAGAGCGCACCAGCAGTCTCGTGGCGGCCCAGATTGAGCTGAACAACAAGATTCTGCTGCTCAAGCAGCGCATTGGCGAAACCCTGGCGCCAGCAGTTGAAGGGCTGATCAAGGTATTCGGGCGCTTTCTGGACGACGTGCTGGAACCGGTGGTCACCAAGCTCGAAGCGTTCATGAAGCTCGTCGGCAGCGCTAAAACGCCGCAAGAACTCAAGATCGCCCTGAAAATCACGCCGGGCGACGACTTCACCACAAAGGTGCTGAAGTTCCTGAGCGGAGGCTCGCAGGAACTGGGCTCGCTGACCACACCCGGGAAAGGGGCCGTGGGCTCGGTCCTGAACACCTTCATGTACGGCCCGCTCGGGGCGCTGCTCAAATACGGGTCTGGCACCGCCAAGGGCGTCATGAACGCCCTGACCGAGGGGCAGCGGCGTGGAGCGGCCGCCGAGCTGCGCACCAACCTGATCGACAGCAACCTGATTAGGCCCCTGGACGGCCCAGATGGGGCCTATCGCCAGGTCACGGCCATCCTGGGCAACTTCGACCACTACATGCGCCTGTGGCAGAACAACTTGCAGGGGGGCGCAGACGCAGTCAAAGCCAGCCTAGCGACCAATTTGCTGGACCCGAAGGGCGCGCAGCAGGCGGGGTCGCTCTGGACTTCGGCCATGATCGGCTCCCTGAAGGACGTCTTCGTTTCTGATCCGAAAGTGGATTCGGACTGCGCGGTGATCGCCAGCGCCATCCTGAAAACGCTGGGGGTCAAGATTCAGGGCGCGGCCAACGCGGGCACGCTCGCCAAGCAGGTGGCGGCGGTCAGCACCCGGGTCAGCCAGGCTGAGGCCCAGCCGGGTGACTTCGTGGATTTCTCGGGCAAGGGGTACGGCGCGGTCAGTGGACATCACAGCGCTCTGGTGGTGGGGCGGGACTCGGAAGGGCGCCTATTGATCATCCAGAACCCCGGTGGCAGCCGAGGCAAAGACGTGCCCACCACAGTGTCACCCTTTGAGGTGCTGCCCGGCGGGACAGCCACGTTCTACCGGCCGAACGTCAGTCCCTATGCCGTGGGTGGCACAGGGGCGCCCGCCGCTCCAGTGGTGAACCCCTTTACGGGCAAGGTCACCACCCCCGCCGCTACCCCGCCTGCACCCCGTGGCCCAGCCAGCAGCGCAGCCCTCAAAGCAGAAGCAGCCCGCTTGCTCAAGGCAGAAAAGGACGCCCTGAAGTCCGAGGATGTAGACCGCATCGTGCAGGTGCAGAACCTGCTGGAAGCCTTCGGGAAAGCCAGTCCCCGCGCGGCGGCGGCTCTCGATCTGGTACGCAGTAAGCTAGGCGAAACGAAAAAGGCCACCAGTCAGTTTGGGCAGGGGTTTGACCGACTTTCCCAGCAACTGGAAGACGCAGAGAACAGCTTCAAGCTTGACGACAGCGCCACCGCCTATATCAAGAGTCTTCAGGGCATCAGTGCGGCAGCCCTGAAGGCAGCCACTGCCGAGAAGAACGCCTACGGCGAGACTGAGAAGTACCAGGCGCTGCGCAAACTGGGAGCCGACGTGGCCAGCAAGGCCCGCCAGCAGCAGGAGGGCCTCGACCGCGACGCCGAGCAGACCCAGAAGGAGCGCGAACGCAAGGAGAAAGAGGCCGAGGAGAAGCGCAGGCAGAAGGAGGCCGACGCCAAGGCCAAACGCGAACAAGCCGCCCAGCAACTGCTTGAGCTGAACCGCCTGGTAGGCGAGGGGCGGGTCAAAGATGCCGAGCGCGTGCTAGGCCAGCTCAAAGCCACTCAGCAGGAGGAACTCGACCTCGCGGGCAGCAACGCCAGTGAGCGGCTGGCCATCGTGCAGGAGACGGGGCCGGCCATTCTGGAGGTGGAGCGCCGCCTGGCCCTGCGCGCCCGGTCGCTGGCGGTCAAGGACGCGCAGGTGTGGGCCGACTCAGAAAAAGAGAAGGCCAAAGCCGCCCTGAGTGGGCAGGCCCTGCGTGCCCGTGAGCAACTCATCGAGCAGCAGCGCGTGGCGATGGTAGGGGACGCTTACGAGGACGCCCGCCTCACCATTGAAGGGGCGGAGCGCGCCCAGACCAAAGCCGTCCGCACCGAAACGGCGGCCCGCGCTGAAGCCCTTTCGGGGCTAAAGGCACAGTACGAATCCACGCTGGACGCCTTCGCCCAGCGGCTGGGTGAGGGAACGTTCACCGACGCCGAACTGACCGCCTACTGGCGGGACCTGAACGGGCTCCTGCGGGACGCCACGGCCGCCGGCCTGCAGCTGGACCCGGCGCTGGTGGCGCTACGCAACCGCAGCCGCGCGCTGGCCCAGGAGGCGCCGGGCGTGCGGGCCTGGGCTCAGGCCTTCCAGGAGGCCCAGACCGCCGACGCTGCCCAGTACAGCAACACCGACGCGGTGATGGACTACAGCCTGCGCGCCAGTTATGGCGTGGGCGAGTCGGGGTACCAAGCGGCGTTGGCCGGGTTCGGGGTCCGCAGCCTTGAGCAGCTGGAGGCGTACAACCGCACGGCGGCGGAATCCATGCGGCGGGTGTACGGCGACGTGCTGGCCCAGATGGAAGAGGACATGGCGGCCGCCGCTGAGCGCGCCGTCGCCCTACTGGACTACTACCGCGCCGAAGCGGAGAGGGTCGCGGACGAGGTGGCCACCCAGGCTGATTTGGCCCTGGGCCGAAAGAATCAGGCGGACGGCACCCGCGTGCAGGGTCTGGCCCAGAGCGGGCCGCGCACCCTCCTGAATTTCTTGGGAGGACAGGGCAACGCCTTCTTCGGCGACCGCTATTGGACCGAACTGGGCGAACAGGGCCGCGCCGACTTTATGGCGGCCCTGGACCGCTTTGCCCCCGAGGATTTCAGCAGCCTGGGTGTCTCGTTTCTGCGCGGCATCCGTAACCAGATCGGGGACTCGCCTGAATGGACGGCACTCGTTGAGAAGCTGAGCGGCGGCATCGAGGTCGCTCAGCAGAAAGCGGGCACGGCCGAGGGCATGACCGACCTGGGCAAGGTCTTCGCGCAGTTCCAGGGACTCGACAGCCGGGCCGCCGGCTACGCCGAGACCCTGCGCACCCAGCTGCTGCCTGAACTGGAGCGCATCCGCGACAGCAGCAGTGACGAGTCGGTGAAGGATATGGCGGGCAAAGCCATTGACGCCCTGACCGGCGAGGTGGACGCGGCTCGCCAGCTGGCCGACCTGGCCTTCGACACCCGCCTCTCGGCCCTGGACACCCAGCGGTCGCTGGGCACCCTCTCGGAGCGGGCCTACCTCCAGCAGCGGCAGGTCATCCTGATCGAGCAGGAAACGGCCCGCTACCGACTCGACACCCAGGACAAGACAGGTAAAGCCCTGGAACTGGCCGAGGCGCAGCATCAGCAGCGGCTGGGGCAGATTCTGGCGGGGGGCCTCATCAGCAGCGCCGACCTGACCCGGACGGCGCAGGAAGAACTCAAGCGCGCTCAGGGCGAACTCAATCAGGTGCTGGGCCTGAGCGAACCCGCCTACCAGTCGCAGGTCCGCAGCCTGGAGGAGCTGAAAAAGAAGTACCCGGAACTGACCGCCGAGATTGACCGACTGATCAGCCGCTACAGGGAACTTCAGAAGCTGGACCCCCTGACCCAGGGCCTGAAGACCGCCAGCCAGGTCCTTGGGAAGAACACGCCGCTTCAGGCGGGCCTGAGCGCTGTCACCGATGGTCTGGCCGCTTTCTTCGGGGCCGGCGGGAAGTCCGGGGGCAAAGAAGCCGTCCTGAAAGGCGCAGCCAGCCTCGTGGGCGGCCTGATGGACGTCTTCAAAACCGGGGACGAGGATACCGACCGCGTGGTGGGCACCTTTGTGTCTGGCCTTCAGGGCACGCTGATGCAGCTGGCTCAGGGCAACTGGGTGGGGGCCATCGTGGCGGGCGTGGCCACCGTGGTCAGCACCATCGTGGACATCTTTGTGGGCGGCGCCAACAGCGCCCGGAAGGCCCGTGAGCAGATCGGTGAAGCCACGAAAGGCATCAAGTTCTTCGACACCAGCAGCTATGCGAAGGTCGAGAGCCGGGGCGGCTTCTGGGGCTTCCTGGGCTTCAAGAAGTCCACGATTGATCAGGAGGCCCTCGACATCGCCCGTACGCTGGGCGACGCGCTGTACGAGGCGGTCAGCGGCGGGATGCTGGAAGGCATCAAGGCCGGCAAGGCCAACTTCAGTGACCTGGGCATCGACATGCGCAAGGCCCTCTCTCAGAACATCCTGCAAGGCCTGATTGACGGCTTCCTGCAGGGCGAGGTGATGAAGAACATCGTTCAGCCCTTTCTGGACAAGTTCATCGCTGCTAAGAAAACCGCTGACCCAGCCGACGATATTCGCGCCGCGCAGGAGTTGCAGCAGGCGATTATCAGCGGCAACACGGCGCTCGCCGACTTCTACCAGACCGTCCTCGTGCCCACGAGCCAGCAGCTGGGCGTGTTTGGTGAGGACGGCGCAGGCACGCCGCTGGGCCGCACCGCCTCTGAAGAATTGGGCCTACCGGCCAGCGTGCAGGTGCGCCTGAACACCGATCTGGCCAAGCAGCAGCAGGCCAGCCAGCAGACCCTGGAATCGGCCCGCATCATCGAGCGCGCTGCTCAGGTCTTTGAGCGTGCCACGCAGAACGGTCTCAGTGCCGATGTCCGCATCACCCAACCAGTTCCCGAAATCCGCGTTCGCGCCCGCAGCGGCGCGCTGCTCAACGGCTGACCCCCCGGAGGTGACCCGTGACCAACCCCAACGACTGTCCCCCCCTCTACAAATTCGTGGTCCTGACCCACGCCGGGGCCTTCAAGCATGACCTCGTGCTCGACGGCCTCGGCACCCTGGCCACCGGCCAGCAGGCCCTGCGCCTCGCGGACGGCCCGGTCCTCGAAGTCCGTCCCGGCGGGGACTGCCGCCAGGCCAGCTTCAGTGGCGTCTCGTCTCACCTGGGCATCGGGTACGAAGACCTCGTCGAGGTCTGGTGGAGTGAGGACGGCGGCGCCACCTGGCAGGCCCGCTGGTCTGGCTCCGCCGACACCGTGCCCGCCCTGCGTCACCCCGACGCGGACGGCTACGTGCTCTACGGGCTGCGTCAGCGCCTGGACCGCGTGGAGGTGCGGGAGACCATCCCGCAGGATTTTCCCAACCGCCAGTGGGCGCAGATGCTGACGGCCGTCATCGCCTCGGGGCAACTCGGGCAGGCCGTCAAAGTGCCCCAGTTGCCCAGCATCGGCATCGGCACCCCCCGCCCCGCCATCGTGCCCCGGTACGAGTCGCCCATGCAGATCGCCGACAAGTGGCTGACCGCCGACCTGGAAGACGCCTCTGCAGGCATCGGGGACTACGGCGTAAATGCCCAGCGCCAGCCGATCTGGGGCAAGCCGGACGGCCTGCACATTTTCGACGAGCGGGACGGCGTGATCATCCAGGGGCAGCGGGGGTCCAGCGCCAAACTCCGCACCCACGTGCGGGCCACCTGGAACCGCCCGGGGCCCGGCCCCTACGAGGTGTTCGGCCAGAGCCTGCTGGGGCAGCAGGAGGGCGCCCAGACCACCCTGCTCGTGCAGGTGGCAGACCCTGCGGTGTATGGCCACAGCTCGCGGCGGGAGTTACTTAAGCCCCTCCCTCAGTACTTCACCCGCGCGCCGTGTATCGGGGTCAGCGCCGACTGGACACCGGGAGCCGGCACCCGCGCGCCGGTCGTGGTGGGGGGTCAGGCCACCCTGGTGCCGCTGGCGCCCTGGGCGGCGGTGGGCTTTCACGGCGATCTGAACAGCCTGAATGACGGCGATGTGAACACCGCCCTGGCGGTGTACGGTCCCCCCACCGTGCAGGACCCTCACACCGGCCAGCTGGTGACGGCACAGGGCGGCACCTTCCTGGTCCGGGTGAAGTACCCGCCTGGCCCGGTGCCCTGGGGGGTGGCGGTGCATGTGCTGGGCGGCATCGTGACCGGGTTTCTGTTCGATGACGTGCTGGACGTGCGCTGCCCGCCGGAGCCGGATGGCCTCCTGCTCTTTCCCGACGAGGTGCGGCAGTGGATTGCTGACCACTGGGACAGCGGCGCCCTCAGCGAGGTGGCGGTGCGCGTGGCCCGCACGGGGACGGGGCCGATCTACCTCACAACCCTGGGCATGCTGTTCATGGACGAGGCGGCCGTCAAGCGGGACGTGATGCGCCTGGCCCACCTGCCCACCCCGGAGCCCGAAACCATCCGGGTGCCGGGCTGGAACGTGGCGCCGCGCGCGTTCGTGACCTGCATCTACCGAGCGCCGGACGGGAGTGAAGAGGGCCGCAGCGAGGCCCGCCGGGCGGACCTGTACCGCTACGTGATCGACGAGGACGGCCAGGCCTGGACTGAGGTGCAGGTGGGCCAGGCCGACGACGCCGACGACGTGGCGCAGGCCGCGCAGGCTGAGCGCCGGGTCCAGCAGGCGGCCCTGTCCAACGCCGTGAGTGCCCGCTGATGCAGATCACGGTTCAAACCTTTGACGGCCGCCCCTGGCTGCTGCCCTACCCAGCCGGGCATAAAGACGACAAGCTGGAGTTCAACCGGACCCAGCACCAGACGCGCGGCAGTGGCCGGGCCTTCCTGTCCGGGGCCGGCACCAGCAAGGCTGTGGTGATGGAGGTCGAAATCCCCTGCACCGCGCGCATCCTGCCGGCCCAGGCGTCCTGGGACACGGGCGTGAACACCCCCGGCCTGATCACGCGGCGCAAGGAGCTGTGGGAGGGGGTGCTGGAGCGCACCGAGCGCTGGTACTGCGGGGCGCGCTTCCGGCAGGTGCTGGGCGTGCAGCTGTTCGACCGCAGCGAGTTCGCGGTGCTGCGCGCCCAGCTGCTGCTGCGTGACCCCCTGTGGTACCTGAGTCCAGACGATAAGCGGCCCCGGCGTTACCCCTTTGAAGATGGCCTGGGCCTGTACCCGCTGGGCATGTTGCAGGTCGTGGATGAGGGGGACGGCTATTACGAAGTCGAATACCTGGGCGGCGTGCAAGGGACGCCCACCACGTACACCGCGCCGTACACGGGGCTGGTGTTTCACCCTTTGGAGCTGAGCTATGACGATGAACAGAACTGATCTGGCTGGTAGGGCACTGTGAGTGCGCCCACTCGGCCCCGCGTGCTGTTGGAGAGTGACGCGGGGGCAATGGACACCCTGATTCAGCGGGGCGAGACGGCCGCCACGGCCGCCGAGCAGAAGACCCAGCAGCTGCAGAACGCGGCCAGCGATCTGGAGCAGGTCAAGGCCACGATTCCGGCAGCGGCCACGCAGGCAGCGACCCTGGCGACCGCACAGGCCAAGGGCACGCTGGACGCGGCGACCCTCGCAGCACACCAGGCCGCCAGTGCGGCCAGCGCGGTGCTGGCCACCCTCCCGAAGTTCCGGTCGACGACCACCGCGAATCCTGTCGCACCCAGTCAGGCCGAACTGGACGCCAACCCGAACGGCCTGGGCGGCACGCGCCTGACGG
>NZ_JAIQXU010000034.1 GCF_020166395.1 Deinococcus betulae
GAGGTCGGCTTTGGCCTCGTCGCAGCCGGCGACGTCGCTGAAACTCAGCTTGATCTGCCCCTCCCCGATCACCGCCGCCTTCGACCGCCCAAACGATCCGGCCGCGTCGTTGCCGCCGCCTTGCCGACCCCGCAGCAGCACCACGACCAGCCCGGCAATCAGCGCCAGCGTCAGCAGCACGCTGACCACGCCCAGCGCGCTAAAGCGCGGCGGCGCGGCGTACGACACGTTGACGCCGCGCGCCTGCAAGGCGTCCAGCGTCAGCAGCGGGTCGGCGGCCAGGGTGCGGGTGCGGTACGGCTCGGCGTTGAGCTGCCCGGTCACCACTGCGGTGCCACTCTGGTACGAGATCACGGCGGTTTGCACCTGACCGCGTGCCAGCGCCGCCTCGAAATCGCTGAGGGGCAGTTCGGCGCTGCGGCCACGGGGCAGCAGGAGGGTCAGCACCACCACCGCCGTCAAGAGGCCCAGGGCCCACCACCACCCGGCCCGTTTCAAGTGGGTCTCCGGGCCACGCTGGGGCGGCACGGCCCAGAACAGACAGCAGAATGAACTGGCCGCGCAGGCTTCATGCCGCAGTGTAGGCCCAGAGCCGGGGCCGCAACTGCAAGGCAACTCGCCAGGGGAAAGGGGCAGGGGTTCCGCCTCTATCTGCCTGACAGAAGAGGTGACCCCCGCAACAGGCGGCAACCCGCCAGACCTCCTGTTCCCTTAAGGGTTCGGTCACCTCCCCCCTCTTGTGGGACGTTCGGCAGACAGGCGTCAGCTTGGGCGGGCATACTCGGCGGATGCGGCTTGCCCGTCTTCCCCTGTCCCCCTTGACTGCCCAGCGGTTCCGAACGCGAGCCTTGACGCTGCTGGCCCTGCTCGCGCCGCCCACCACGGGCGGCGCCCTGCTGGGAGCGCTGCTGGCGCCTTCTGCCCAGGCCGCGCAGCCCCTGCTGGGGTCAGTGCAGCTGACCTTTACCCCCGACGAACGCACCACGTACCTGAACGGCACCCCCACCCAGTGGCTGGCCCCGCCGCGCCTGCTGGGCGGGCGCACGATGCTGGCGCTGCGCGAAACGGCGGCTCTGCTGGGTCAGTCCCTGCCCGGCAGCGGCACCCAGGTGCAGTTCTCGCGCCTGAGCATTGACACCCGCACGAATACGGCCGCGCTGGCGGGCGCGGCGCAGCCTGCTGGCACGGTGGCCACCGTGGGGGGCGTGGTGTACGTCAGTGCCCGTACCCTGGCCGACGCCCTGAACGCCAACCTGACCACCGACGACGGCCGCACCTTTACCCTGACGGCCCTGCGCGACGGGGGCAATCCACTGTCGCCTCAGGCCCGCTTTTCCACGGACAAGAACGTCTACGCCCCCGGCGAGCGGGTGGTGTACACCGAATACCCCTTTGACCCCGACGGCGCCGACATCACGGCGCGCAAGTGGACCGGGCGGCAGGAGGTGTACTTTCAGCCGGGCACCTACACGGTGGGCCTGACTGTGACCAACAGCCGGGGCCTGCAAAGCCAGGCGTTTACCCGTACCATCCGGGTGGAAGGCACCCCGGTGGACACGCCGCTGACCTACGCCCTCCGGTACGCCCAGCCCGGCGACGCCTTTCCCGACCCGCAGATTCTGAATTACCCGTCGGCGCTGGCGACGCCTGTGGAAGGCCCCAGCTACCCGCTGCTGTTCAGTGACAGCCCCGAGGTCCCCGAGCAGAGCGGCGTTCTGTATCAGGACAGCGTGGCGGGCCGGGCGCGGCTGCTGGGGTATCACCTCAACGGCCTGGGCCGGCCCGCGCGGCTATACGTGATGGCCCGCAACCTGGAGGTGCGCCCCATAGAGGTCCGCACCGAGCGCCTGGGTGAGACGGCCCCCACCCGCCTGGAAAGCATTCTGGGGCAGGTGACCCTGCTGGAATACTTTGCCTCGGGCAGCGGCACCACCCTGACGCTGGCCCCAGGGCAGGCGGCCGCCGTGTACGCCAGCCCAACCCTGAACCCTGGCAGCGGCGTGAACGTCCTCCAAGACCTGACGACCTCGGGGCGGGTCGAACTGACCTTCCTGATTCTGGAAGACAGCCTGCCGCCCACCGCGCAGGTGGCCCAGCAGCTGCCGTACCTGAAGCCCGACGGCCGCCATGTGCGCGGCACCTTTCCGGGGGCGGTGCGCACCCTACGGGTCAATCTGGGCGCGCTGCCAACCCGCATCGTGATTGGCGACGGCCAGGTGGACCCCGCCCTGACCGGCACCGACGCCCTGACCGGCCAGAGCGTGCGCCTGGCGGGCAATTACGGCGTGCTGTACGACCTTGAGGTGAACGGAGCGGCCGGAACGGCGGTGGCCCTGAGCCCACGCGGCGGGCTGTACCGGGGCGCCATGAACATTCAGGACGGCCCGATTACCCAGACCATCAAGCTGCCGCGCACCGGCAACGCCCTCAAGCCCGATGAACCCGTGATGCTGTGGCGCGCCCAGAGCGACCGCCTGAAGATTGACTTCGTGCCCAGCAGCGGCTCGAATCTGCCCATCAGCCTAGTCTTCTACCGCACGCGCGGCCTGAGCGGAGACGGCGGCATCATCAAGACCTACCAGCCTTAACATGGCAAAAGCCCCAGCGCTTTCTTAAGCCGGGGGTGTGGCCAGGAGTCCATCTTGAGATTGGGCCGCCCATACGGCAAAAACAGCCGACAGGGGCGGCCCGGCCTGTTCTTATAGTGGAGCATGACGCCCACGCTTCCGGCGCCCGCCGCGCGCTTCGCTTTTGGGGCCACGGCACTGCTGCTGGCGGCGCATGTACTGTGGGTCGCGCTGGCCCTGGGCAATGAGCAGACCCACCTGACGGTGAGCCTACTCATTTACATTCCCACCTTTGTGCTGGCGGGCCTAACCTGCCTGCTGAGTGCCCCGCGCCACGCGAATGACCGGGTGGCGTGGCGGCTGCTAGGCGCCGGCCTGCTGACCTTTGGGTTCGGTCAGGCCTGCTACGCCTATCTGCT
Source organism: Deinococcus betulae (assembly GCF_020166395.1). Taxonomy (NCBI): domain Bacteria; kingdom Thermotogati; phylum Deinococcota; class Deinococci; order Deinococcales; family Deinococcaceae; genus Deinococcus; species Deinococcus betulae. Next base: position 2,987 of record NZ_JAIQXU010000034.1, read on the forward strand.
GCTGGTGCTTCAGAATCCGCCCTTTCCTTCAGTGGCCGACGCCGGCTTTCTGCTGGCGCTAGTCCTGTACGCCCTGGGGCTGACCCGCTTCCGGCACCCACCTCTCACACCCTGGGACCGCCTGCGGCTGTTCGTGGACGTGGGCATCATCATGGCCGCCGTGGGCGTCTTTGCCTGGAACTATGTGCTGTACGAGGTCATTACGTCCTATGCCGGGCAGCCCCTGGCGGCTGTCATCGGCCTGACCTACCCCTTTGGCGACCTGGTGCTGCTGAGTGTGCTGCTGCTGGTGGCGCTGCGCGGCGGCGCGCGGCTGGGGCGGCGCGAGGCGATGCTGGCTGCTGGCCTGCTGGCCCTGATTGTGGCCGACCAGGCGTTTATCGTGCTGGGCGCGGCCGGCACCTACCAGGAAGGCTCGTGGGTGGACCTCTTCTGGGCGCTGGGCGCCACCCTCTTTGCGGCGGCCTCGCTGACCGGCGGCGGCAGAGCGCCGGAGCCGGGCCGCGTGTGGCCCAGCGCCGCGTGGTTGCCCAGGGCGGCGCTGTTCCTGCCCTACGCGGCCCTGGCGGCCTCGTTTGCCCTGCTGATGCTGGGGCGCGGCCGCCAGGGGCCACAAGAGACGGGGGTGTTGTGGGGAACGGCGCTGGTGACGGCCCTGGTGGTGCTGCGTCAGGTGCTGGCCTTCGCTGAGAACGCCCGCCTGACCGCCCAGCTGCGCCAGCTGTCAGACGAACTGGAAGGCCGCGTGCAGCGGCGCACCCAGGAACTCGACCAGGCCAACGCCCAGCTGCGCGGCCTGACCGAGGACCTGGAACTCAAGGTGCGAGAGCGCACCGCTGAACTGGAGGCCAGTCAGGCGCGGCTGGCGCACCAGGCCCAGCACGACGTGCTGACGGGGCTACCCAACCGCGCGCTGTTTCAGGACCGCGTGGAGCGGGGGGTGGCCAGCGCAGCGCGCGAGGGCAAGCAGCTGGCGGTCATGTTTATTGACCTGGACGGGTTCAAGGCCGTCAACGACACCTGGGGCCACGCGGCGGGCGACGAGCTGCTGCGTGAGGTGGCCGCGCGCCTGCAGAGCAGCGTGCGCCACAACGACACCGTGGCCCGGCTGGGCGGCGACGAGTTCACGGTGATGCTGCTGGGCATTCAGGCGACCCGCGACGCCGCGCTGGTGGCCAACAAGGTGCTGCGGGCCCTGCGTCAGCCCATCGCCCTGGCGCAGGGTGAGGCCCACGTCACCGGGTCTATTGGGGTCAGCCTCTACCCGCAGGACGGCGCCGACGCTGCCGAGTTGCAGCGCCACGCCGACCTGGCCATGTACCGCGCCAAGCAGGGCGGCAAGGACAACATCACCTTCTTCTCGCCCGAGATGAACGCCGTGGACGCGGCGCGCGCCTCTGTCGAGACGCAGCTGCGCGGGGCCCTGGAGCGCGGCGAACTGCATGTGGTATACCAGCCGCTGCACGGCGCTGCCGGCGAGGTGCAGGGCGCTGAGGCCCTGCTGCGCTGGCGCAGCCCCCTCCTGGGGGACGTGCCGCCCGCCGCCTTTATCCCGGTGGCCGAGGACACCGGCCTCATCATCTCGATTGGAGAATTCGTGCTGCGCGAGGCCTGCCGCCAGCTGGCTGCCTGGCGGCAGGCGGGCAAGGCGGTGACCTGCGTCAGTGTCAACATCTCGCCCGCGCAGTTTGGCCGCGACGACTTTGTGGCGCTGGTGCAGCGCACGCTGCAGGCCCACCGCCTGAGTGGCCGCGACCTGGAACTCGAACTGACCGAACGCATGGTTCTGCGCCGGGTCGAGGAGGTGGCGCGCAAGATGTCCGAGTTGCGGGCGCTGGGCGTGCGCATCAGCCTGGACGACTTTGGCACCGGCAACTCGGCCCTGAACTACCTGCTGACCCTGCCGGTCACGACCCTGAAGGTGGACCGCGTGTTTATTCAGGCGCTGGACCAGACGCCGGGGGCCTACCGCGTGGTGCAGGCCATCGTGGCGCTGGGGCACGGCCTGGGCATGGACGTGGTGGCCGAAGGGGTCGAGACCCCTGCCCAGCTGATGCAAGTGCGGGAACTGGGCTGCGAGCGCACCCAAGGCTTTTTGCTGGGTCGCCCGGTGCCGCCCGAGGACCTGACGCTCTGACCGGAGCCCTCAGGGATTAGCCCGCAGCCAGGCCAACACCTGCGCCGCATTCTGGTCTGGCGGAAAGACCGGATAGACAACATGCTCGGTGATGCCGTCCCGCACGATCAGGGTCAGGCGCCGCACCAAGGTCTCACCATCAGCCTCAAACGTAGGCAGCCGAAGGACACGGATGAACTGCAGCCCCGCATCCGACAGCAGGGGAAAGGGCAGGTGCAGCCGTTCGGCAGCTTCCTGCTGGTAGGCCGTGGGCTGCACGCTCAGGCCAAACACACGGGCGCCTGCTGCCTGCAACTCGGCGTGGTGGTCGCGGAAGGCGCAGCTCTGCGGCGTGCAGCCCCGCGCCCCGGGAATCACGTCCCAGTCCGCAGGCATGGCCGTCCCTGGTTGGGCCGTTTTGGGATAGAGGTACAGCACCGTTCGGCCCGGCCGCGCAGACAGGTCATGGAGGCGCCCATCGGTGCCCGGCAAGGCCAGGGCAGGCAGCCGCACGCCTAGGAGATGCGCGCAGGCACCGTCATCCACCGGGACAGGCAGGTCTGCTGGGAGAAAGTGAGGGTCCGTCACTGGAACAGCATAAAAAAGAGGCGCGGCCAACAATGGCCGCGCCCTCTCCCCTGCTCAGTCCTCGCCCTCTTCGCCCTTCTTGCCTTTCTTGTAAGGGCCCTTCTCTTTCCACTTCAGGCGCACCGGAATCCCGGCCAGGCCCAGGTCCTCACGGATGCGGTTGTGCAGAAAGCCCTCGTAGGCGCGCGTCACAAAGTCGGCGCGGTTGGAAAAGATGGCAAAGGTGGGCGGCGCCGTTTCCACCTGCGTCATGAAATACATCTTCAGCTTCTTGCCGTGGAAGTTGGGCACCGCCTGGCGCATCTGCCAGACCTCCAGCCAGCGGTTGAGTTCGCTGGTGGGAATGCGGCTTTGCCACTTCTCGTGCAGCTTCATGGCCTCGGCCAGCATGTCGTGAATGCCGTATTCGTTGATGGCGCTGGTGTACACGCGCGGCGCGTAGGAAATATGGTGCAGCTTCTGGTTCAGCTCTTTTTCAGTGGCCTTGAGGTCGGCGTCGGGCACGAGGTCCCACTTGTTCACGACCACGATCACGGGCTTGCCGCTGTCGTAAGCGAGGTTCGCCAGCTTCAGCTCGTGGTCCCCCAGGTCCGTGGCATTCACCACCAACCAGATCAGGTCGCTGCGGGCAATCGCCGCCTGCGAGCGCTGAATGGCGTAGTCCTCAATGGCGGTGTCGGGCTTCTTGCGAATGCCCGCCGTGTCCACCAGCACAAAGCGCTGCCCGCCGTAGTCCCATTCCACGTCCAGACTGTCGCGGGTGGTGCCGGGCATGTCGGCCACGATGGCGCGGTCCGTCTGGGTGATGGCGTTCAGGAGGCTGCTTTTCCCCACATTCGGGCGGCCAATCAGCGAGATGCGGATGGGCGCGATTTCCGGCACGTCCTCGTCATCGGCGGGCATGTGGGTCATCACGCGGTCCATCAGGTCGTCCAGACCGCGCGCGTGTTCGGCGCTGATGGGCACCGGCTCGCCAAAGCCCAGGCCCCACAGCTCGGCCATATAGACCTCGTGCTTGGGGCTGTCGATCTTGTTGGCCACCAGCACGACCGGCCGGCCCAGGCGGCGCAGCCACTCGGCCACCTCGTAGTCGGCCGCCGACAGGCCTTCGCGCGGGTCCAGCACGAACACCACCGCCTGCGCGCCTTCCATGGCCCACTCGGCTTTTTCCCGGATGGCCGCTTCCCACTCGTCGCCGCTCCAGAGGCCGCCCGTGTCGATCAGGGTGATGCGGTGGTTGTGGTAGAGCATCAACCCTTCCTTGGCGTCGCGGGTGACGCCAGGAAAGTCGGCCACCACAGCGTCGCGGCGGCCAATCAGGCGGTTAAACAGGCTGGACTTGCCGACGTTGGGTCGGCCCACAATGGCAACTTTATGCATGAATGACGCTCCTTACGGTGTCGGTGCGGCCCCGGCGTCAGGGGCGCACCGCCGAATCTGGCGGTGTTCCTCACCGTGAGGAACGTGCCGGCGAAAGGAGAGTCTAGCATGGGCGCACAAAGGGGAAAGGCGCGCAGCAGAGGAGTGGACCAGGAAAGTGAGACGGATTCCGAAAAATTCCGGAAAACGTTACGAAATTTTTTCGACCGGAGGGAGAAGGAAAAAGGACGGATTTCCGGGAATTGGAGGAACATCCGGCTCTTTCCCGGATGTTACGGAAATGGACGGAATCCGTATGAGACGCCCCTTCCTGACCCCGGCGCCCCCTTATGGCACCGGATTGAGCACCACGTCGTCGCAGTTCATGAACCACTTTGAGCCGCTGAAGCCCCCCGTCGCCGAGGCGCGAGCAAAGCCCAACACGCCGGTTGTGCCCGAAATCGTCAGGGTCAGGGTGCCGCCGCTGCGCACCTGCCCGCGCGGCACGTCGGCCCAGGTGCCCTTGACCGTGTTGCCGGTTCGGATGCCCGAAAACACGTTGGTCCAGTTCTTGCCGCTATCGCTGCTCTGGCCCATCCACCAGACCTGATTGCCAATCTGGCGCACGTAATAGGTGCCGCCGTCATTGCTACGCCACACGCCGTTCATATCTTTGGGGGCGGCGCAGCTGGCGTGGGCCTGGCCCGCCAGGGCAGCGGCGCACAGGGCGAAGGTCAGGGTGAGGGCGGCGCGGTGAATGCTGTTCATAAGGTCCTCCAGGGAAGACGGGCGCAGCAGGCTTCCGGCTTCTGGGAGCAGCGTAGTCAGGGCGCCGTGACCGGGCCGTGACCAGAGCAGAGGGGCTGCATAACCGGTGATCCGACGTGCTTGACCATTAGCGTCTGGGCGGGCCTTTTTGGCTGCTGCTGGGCAGCATTGACAGTGCCTGCATACCGCGCTATGCTTTTTCCATCACCGCCCAGGAAGGCGGGTTTTTTCTTTTCATGCCGCCGCACGGTAGGCTGCCGTATGACCCCCCTGCCCACGCCGCTGGTGCCCGCCGATTGGCTGCTGGCCCATGTCCACGACCCCAGGGTGCGCGTGCTGGATTGCCGGTATGCCCTGTCGGACCCGCTGCTGGGGCGCCTAGCATACCTGGAAGGGCACGTCCCTGACGCCATCTACGCCGACCTGGAAACAGACCTGAGTGGACCTGTGCAGCCCGACGGCGCCGGGGGCCGCCACCCACTGCCTGACCCCGGTGCGCTGGCCGCGTGGCTGGGGCAGGCCGGCGTGGGCAATGACATGCTGGTCGTGTGCTACGACGACCCCAGAGGCGGCCAGGGCTTTTACGCCGCGCGGGCCTGGTGGCTGCTGCGCTGGCTGGGGCACACGCAGGTGGCGGTGCTGGACGGCGGCTGGCCAGCCTGGGTGGCGGCCAGCGGTGCCGTCAATACCGCCGAGCCTACCCATGAGCCCACCACCTTTACGCCGGACGTGCAGAGCGGCTTTGTGGTCACTGCCGCCGACGTGCAGGCGTTACCTGCCCAGACCCTGCTGCTGGACGCCCGAGCGCCGGCCCGCTACCGGGGCGAGGTGGAGCCGATAGACAGGGAGGCCGGCCATATTCCAGGCGCCGTCAACCGCGAGTGGAGCGGCGCCCTGGACGAGGGGGGCCACTGGCACGGTGCAGACGCCCAGGCCGAGCGGCTCAATGTCGGCGGGGCCCCCACCGTTACCTACTGCGGCAGCGGCGTGAGCGCTGCGCCGAACCTGCTGGCCCGCGAACTGGCCGGCGTGCCGCTGGGCCCAGAGAACCGCCTCTATGCAGGGTCGTGGAGCGACTGGATCAGCGACCCGGCGCGGCCTGTGGCCACAGGTGAGGAGGGCGCCTAGAGAGGACAGGGCCGGCAGACCGCCTGGGGTTCAGCCTCTCACCATTTCCTCCCTCTCCCCCAGCGCTTCCACCGTGACCGTGCCGTCAGCGAATTCCAGAGTGAGCCATTCACTGGCCTTCACCTGGGCGGCGCGCGTGAGCGGCTGACCGCCTGCGCCGCGCACCAGGGCGTAGCCGCGCGCCAGGGTCCGGGCAGGCGTCAGGCCCAGTGCCTGCCGCATCAGGGCGTCCACCTGCGCGGCCTGGGCCTCGGTGTGGCGGGCCGCTGCCCCGCGCGCCCGGTCCAGCGCCCACTGTGTGCCGGCGTCGGCATTCACCAGAGCCTGCGCGGCGTGGGCACGGATGGTGCGGGCGTCTTCCTGTGCCTGGGCAGCGGCCTCGGCCACCGTTCCCACCACCAGGGCCGCCACCTTGCTGGGCGTGTCCAGGCGGGTGTGGGCCACCTCGTCGGGCAGGGTGTCGTCGCGGGCGTGGCCCAGGCCGGTCAGCACCGGCGCGGGAAAGGTCGCCAGCAGGCGAGCAAAAGCCAGATCGTTCAGCCAGGCCAGGTCGGTGGCCGCCCCACCGCCCCGGATGACCACCAGGGCGTCCAGGGGGTCTGCGCCGTGCAGTGCCCGCGCGGCTTCGGCGGCGCGGCGCAGGCTGGCGGCCGCGCCCGGCCCCTGAAAGGTGGCTTCCAGATACACCGGGCGCAGCACCCCCGCGCGTTCCAGCGGGTCTATCTCGCGCCGAAAGTCGCCCAGCCCAGCCGCCTCCTGCGGCGAGATGACGGCAAAGCGCCAGTAATCAGCCGGGGCCGGCAGGAGGCGGTTCAGGCCATAGACGCCCTCGCGCACCAGCGTCTCGCGGCCCTCGGTCAGGCGCAGGGCCGCGTCGCCCAGCGTAAATTCGGGGGCGATATCCAGCACATTCAGGGCAAAGCCGTACTGCTCGTGGAAGGTAGCCTCGGCAAACAGCAGCACCTTCAGGCCAGCGGTCAGGGCGCCGCCGGTCGCGCGGCGAAACTTGCCTTCCAGCAGGGTGCGTTCGCGCGCCCACACCGTCGCGCGGCACTTGGCCACCTCGCCCTCGGCCCCAGCCTGCACCAGGTCGAGGTAGAGGTGGCGCCGGTCGGTGACAGCCGCAATCTCGGCGCGGACCCACACGGCGCCAGGCAGGCCCCGCGTGATGACCTGGCCCACATACAGCAGCAGCTCGGACAGTTCCAGAAACTGGTCGGGCGGGCGCGTGTCGCCCTTCTTGCGCCGGGTCACAGCCGCGCCCCGAGCTGGCGCCCCAGGGCCGCCGCCAGCAATCCCAGGCCCACGCTCAGGGCGGCGTAGAACGCGGCGGCGCTGCCCTGACCCCGGCCCAGCAGCTCATCCAGGTTGGCGCTGAAGGTCGAAAAGGTGGTGAACCCGCCCAGGACACCTGTGCCAAACGCCAGCCGGGCCACTTCGGGCCACAGGCCCCGGCCCACCAGACTCAGGGTCAGGCCCAGCAGAAATGACCCCAGCACATTGATCAGCAGAATGCTGACCGGAATGGCGCTGCGGGCGTCCAGTGCCGCCAGCCCCAGTCCCGCCCCGTACCGCGCGCCGGCGCCTAGCGCGCCGCCCAGCATCACCCATATCCACGCGCTCATGGGGGACAGGATGCCAGAAGGCCAGCCGCCGAAAAGAAAGGTGGCGCGGGGGCCAGCCCCGCCGCCGGCTGTGCGGTGCTCAGCTGGGCGGGCACAGAGGCGAAGCACAGCGGCAATAGGGGCAGGAAGCAGCGGCGGAAGGGACCACCGCTTCCCTGCCGCTGCGCCCTTTCAGCAGGGCGACTCCCCAGCGCTGCCTGGCCTGCGCCGCGCCCAGGTCTGCCATCCTGCACCCATGATTCGGGCGCGGCAACTGAGCACTGGACAGCCTCTTGAGTGGGCCGGGCAGACGCAGGACGTGTGGGTGGACGTGCAGGACCTCACCCCCGACGACCTGACGGCGCTGCGCGCGGCCTTTGTCATCAACCGCCTGGCCCTAGAAGACGTGCAGGAACACGGGCACTGGAGCCGCGCCGAGGTGTACCCGGAACACGCCTTTATCACGGTCCGTTCGTACGCCCGCCCGGCCCAGATGGACGAATTTACCGAACGCCTGAGCATCCTAACTTTCGAGTCGGCGGTGCTGACCCTGAGCACGGCGGGCACGCGCGCCCTCGGCAGCGTGTGGGCTTTGGTGGGCCGCGAGAGCGTCAACAGCCCCCAGGAAGTGACCTACGAACTGCTGGATCACACCGCCGACACCTTTTTCGAGGTGGCCGACGCACTGGAAGACCGCGCCGATACCCTGGAAGAACAGGTGTTTCAGCGCCAGCGGCAGAACCCGGTTGCCGAGGTCTTTGCCATCAAGCATGTGATTGCCCACGCCCGGCGCCTGGCCACCGAAGCGCGCGAGGCCACCGCGCTGCTGGGCCGCCACAGTACCTGTAGTCCCGCCGATTTGGTGCGCTACCGCGACGTGCAGGACTCTCTGACGCGCGCCGCCGGGCGACTGGACAGCCTGCGCGACGTACTAAGCAGTCTGCTGGACTTGCACCTGAGCCTGCAAGGCCAGCGCATGAACGAGGTGATGCGCACCCTGACGGCGGTCAGCGTGGTGTTTTTGCCCCTAACCTTTCTGGCCGGCGTGTGGGGCATGAACTTTGAATTCATGCCCGAACTGAAAAGCCCCTACGGCTACCTGCTGGCCTGGACCAGTTTTGTGGTGATCGGCGGCGCGCTGGCCCTGTTTTTCAAACGGCGCGGCTGGTGGTAGGACAGGCCGAAAGAGAAAATGCCTTCTCCGACGTGAAGGGCTCAGCTCTGTTCCGGTGAATGAATGCCCAGTGCCTTCCAGTCTTGTTGTACCTCTGAAGTGCTACCTCACGGCACACGGAGGTCAATAGCACAGCACGGCGGGCTTTCACAATCGTCCGTTCTTCTAAGCGGCGCCCCTCACCTGAACGCGGTTGAGGGCAACAGCACTCACGCTCGCTCTCAGGAATCGCTGGACAATTTGCCGCCGGTGACGTGCAGCAGGCTGCCCATGACGAACGAGCTGTCGTCGCTGGCCAGAAAGACATAGGCCGGGGCCAGTTCTTCGGGCTGCCCGGGGCGGCCCAGCGCGACCTCGTACCCAAAGCGCTGCACTTCCTCCAGGGGCATGGTGCCGGGGATGTTGGGGGTCCAGACCGGGCCGGGCAACACGGCGTTCACCCGAATGCCCTTTTTGCCCTTGCCCAGTTGCAGCGCCAGCGACTTGGTCAGGGCGTGGATGCCGCCTTTGGTGGCGGTGTAGTCCACCAGCAGTTCGTTGCCGACCTCGCCCACAATCGAGCCGGTGTTGATGATGGCGTCCCCCGCCTTCAGGTGCGGCAGCGCCGCCTGAATCATGAAGATATAGCCGTACAGGTTGGTCTCGGTGGTGCGCCGCAGCTGTTCCTCAGTGAGCGCCAGAATGTCCGGCTGGGCCATCTGGTACGCCGCGTTGTTCACCAGCACGTTCAGGCCGCCGTAGACCTCTACCGTCTGCGTCACCGCCGCCTGACATTCGGCTTTGTGGCGCACGTCGGCCCTGACCACCAGGCAGGCGCCGCCCCGGTCCTCCACCAATTGGCGGGTGTCCTGGGCGTCGCCGTCGTTCTCGTTGTACACGATGGCCACCCGCGCCCCCTCCAGTGCAAACGCCAGCGCCACCGCCCGCCCAATGCCGCTGTCGCCCCCGGTAATCAGGGCCACCTTCCCCTCCAGTTTGCCTGCCGGGCGGTAATCCCGCAGGTCAGTCTGGGGCGGGGGCTGCATGTCCGACTGCCGGGCCGGGTAGGGCAGCTTCTGGGCGTCTTTCAGGTCGTCGGACGTGGGGCGGCGTTTCATGCGGGCATCGTGACGCGCGGGGCGGGGGCGGGGCTGTTGCCTGGCTGACACAGTAAACGCTCGGTCAAGCCCTGCCCAAGGGACGACCAGCCGGCCATTCCCGCAGTCGGTGCGGGCTGACTGCCAGAAAGCGGCCCGACAGGTTTCCCTGCGGGCCGCCCACGTCAACAGCGTTCATGGTGGGGGCGTCATCAACCCGCCCCACCACCTCTCGCTTTCGTCTTTAGCCCGGCTGCACAGCCAGTTCTGACGCTTCCGGACCAGCGGTCAGGCGGCGGAAGGTCGCCAGTGCCTGCGCCACCACCTGGTCCATGTTGTAGTACCGGTAGGTGGCCAGGCGGCCCACAAAGGTCACGTCCGGGCGGGTGTGGGTCAGCGCTTCGTAGCGCTTGTACAGCTCGGCATTTTCGGGGCGTGGCACCGGGTAGTAGGGGTCGCCTTCGGCCTGCGGGTACTCGTAGACCACGCTGGTCTGGGGATGCGCCTGCCCGGTGATGTGCTTGAACTCGCTGATGCGGGTGTAGCCGTAGTCGTTGGGGTAATTGACCGTCCCCACTGGCTGAAACTGAGGCGTGGCGTGCGTCTCGTGAACGAACTCCAGGCTGCGGTACGGCAGGCGCCCGTAACAGTGGTTAAAGAAGGCGTCCACCGGGCCGGTGTAGATCATGTGCCGCCAGGGCAACAGGCCCTGAAGCTCACGGTAGTCGGTGTTCAGCATTACCTTGATGTTGGGGTGCGCCAGCATGGCCTCGAACATTCGGGTGTAGCCGTGCAGCGGCATGGCCTGGTAGGTGTCGGCAAAATAGCGGTCGTCGCGGTTGGTGCGCGTGGGCACGCGGGCTGTAACCGAGGCGTCCAACTCGCTGGGGTCCAGCCCCCACTGCTTGCGGGTGTACCCCCGGAAAAACTTGTTGTACAGGTCGCGCCCCACCTTGGAGACCACCACGTCCTCACTCGTGCGGATCTGCGCGGCCGGCTCGGCCACCGAGGCGAAAAAGGCCTCAAGTTCAAACGCCGTGAGGTTCAGGCCATACAGGCGGTTGACGGTGTCGAGGTTGATGGGAATGGGCAGCTGCTGGCCGTCCACGCTGGCCAGGACCCGGTGCTGGTAGGGCCGCCAATCGGTAAAGCGCGACAGGTAGGCAAAGACATCGGCGGAGTTGGTGTGGAAGATATGCGGCCCGTAGGGGTGAATCAGGATGCCCGCGTCGTCGTAGCGGTCATAGGCGTTCCCGCCGATATGGGGGCGGCGGTCCACGATCAGCACCCGCGCCCCGGTTTCCGTGGCCAGGCGCTCGGCCAGGACAGCGCCCGCAAACCCCGCCCCCACGATCAGGTAATCAAAGCCCGGCTGGGCAGCAACCTCAGTCATCGGCGGCCAGCGGCTCCAGGGCGGGCGCCGCGCGGGTCAGTTCGGCGGCCATGTCCCGCCAGGTGCGGTCCCAGGACAGGCCGGTCAGATAGGTGTCGGCGCGGGCCCGGCGCTCATGGGCCAGGGCGCTGCCGGCCTCGGCCAGGGCCGCCACGCAGGCGGCCTCAAAGGCGTCTATGCCGTCAGCAATGCGCACCATGTCGCCTTCGCCGTACGGGCGTACCACATCGCGGATAGAGGTGGACACCACACTCAGGCCGGCGGCCAGGTATTCCGGCGTCTTGGTGGGGCTGATGTACTCGGTGGCCGCGTTGTGGGCGAAGGGCAGCAGTGCGGCGTCCCAGTGGGCAAAGTAAGCGGGCAGTTGGGCGTAGGGTTTCATACCCAGGTAGTGCAGGTTGGGGGCGCGCGGCAGCTCGGCGGGGTCAATCTTGACAACTGGCCCCAGCAGCACCAGCTGCCACTCCGGGCGGCGTCGGGCCAGGTCGCCCAGCAGGGCCGTGTCCAACCGCTCGTCAATCACGCCGGCAAATCCCAGGCGTGGCCGGGGCAGGTCGCGCTGGTCTTGTGGGTCAGGCTGCGGCCCCCTGGCCTGGGCAAAATGCGCCGTGTCCACCGACGAGGGAAAGGGATGCACATTAGAGTGCTGGCTGACCTTGGCCTCGTACAGGCGGTGGCCTCCCGTGAACACCACGTCGGCGCGGGCCATCAGTTGCCGTTCACGCCCGCGCAGGGCCGGCGGGGCCCCCTTGAAGTTGGCCAGCTCATCCATGCAGTCGTACACGGTCAGACGGGGCGTCAAGCCGACCGTTACGGGCCATTCCATCGGGGCATATACCCACAGGTCGTAGTGCAGCAGGTCTTCACTGGCGACTAAGCCTTCCAGCAGGCGAGCAGTCCGGGCCTGGGACTCGTCTGGCGAGTGACCCGTCTGAATATGCGGCGTGCACACCTGCACGCCCGAGGGGTCCTGGGCAAAGACCCAGTGGTCGGCCCACTCCCCAAAGACCGGCTCCTCGATGTAGTACACCGGGCGCGAACGGGCGGCGCGGGTCATCAGGTGCTGTGGCCGCTGGAAGACAAAAGCCCAGCGCAGATGGGCCAGCACGAGAAGGGCTGGTTCGGCCGAAACGGAGACAGCAGAAATGAAGCGGGTCATGAGCAGAGACCTCCTCTCAGGCCAAGAAGAACCTGAGGACGCTGAAAGTGCGGTGAGGGGGAAGGGCGGTCAGCTCAAAAACAACTAAAGGCAACTATAAGTGCGGACGCCTCTTTACACTGTTCAGGACGCCTTGAACAAGACTTGAACGTTTCTTGCCCTGACCAAGGTGTGAACCAAAAAGTTCTGGAATGTGTCTTAAGAATGTGGCCTGGCGCAGGAAATGCCACCTGGCCGCAGAACGCTGGTGGTCAGGGCGGCCAGCGGTCCTCGTCCAGCGCTGTCCAGGTGGGTGGGGGCCAGGCCGGGGCATCCAGCAGCGCAGTCTCCAGAGCCAGGCGGGCGACGTTCAGGCTGGGGAGAGGGGGCAGCCCGCGCAGGTATTGCGCCGTAAGCGCTCCTCTAATTAGCGGCTCTAAATCCTGAAGGGTCTGCTCACAGGCCGCCTCAACCGCTTCATAGGCCAGGGCCACTGCCGTCAGGGCCGCCGCCTGGTCTGGGCCGTCCAGCAGCCGAGTGGCGTGGCGGGTCAGGTGCCAGGCCCCCTCCAGCCCAGCAGCAACTCTGACAAAGCGGCGGCCCTGCTGGTCGTCCTGCTGGCGACTGGTGAGCCGCAGCGCCTGCCGCCCGGCCTCGAACAGGCGGTCAGCCGCGCCCAGCCTGAGCGCCAGCCGGCGCAGCGTCTGGCCGCCCACCGTAGCAGGTGGCCAAGTTCCATCGGGCAATCCCAGGAGGGTGATCTCAGGAGGCGCAAACCCAGCCAGCTGCGGCCTCCAGAGCGCCAGGGCCCAGCCCCCGCCAGGCCTCTGAACGGGCGCGACCAGATGGTCGACCAGATCAGCCTCCTCAGGCCAGCCGCGCGGCCACCTGCTAAAGGCCCGGTCGGGGGCCAGCAGCGACTCTTCGGCCTCCTCTGGGAGATACAGCCCAAACAGGTCTCCGGCCCGGACGGCCTGCGCCACCTGCTCACGCTGCAGGGGGGTGCCCAGCCTGTTCATCAGGTCCAGGGCGCCCAGGTGAGACTCGTACAGTTGCGCAGCCTCAGAATGAAGACGGCTTAGCAGCCGCAGCACCGTCAGGGCACCCCGGTCGTCCAGCCCCAGCCCCCCAGCCTGAAGCGGCAGCGGCGCGCGGAGGGCGTGGGTTGCCCGCAACAGGTGCAAGGCGGCTCCTGTGCGGTCCTCCTCGACTTCGTGGGTACTGCTCTGGGCCGTCTGGGTCAGGTGGTGGCAGAAGGTGGCCAGCGTTACCGCCGGGGGAGGGAGCGGCTCGGCCGGGGTCACCGCCTGCACGCGGGCCAGGGCGGCGCCCAGCGCCGGGTCAGCTGCGCGGTGACCCAGGGCGTCGGGATAGTCCCACAGCCCGTTGGGGCAGTGGCGGTCATCGTCCCAGCCGGGGTGGTTGACCACCGGGTACAGGCACACCCCCAGCACGGGCACGCCGCGCGCCCGCGCCGCCAGCGCGCCGCGCGCCACCTGCTCCAGCCAGGGCGCGCGGGCGTCGCCCTCGGCGCCGGTTTCGGCGATTAGCAGCGGCCGGCCGTAACGGTCATGCACGGCGGCCAGCAGCAGGTCCAGAGGCTGGTAGGCCGGCTGGTCAGGGGTCACGCGCTCACGGGCTTCCGGCTGGGGATGGTGGTGCCACTGGTTATAGGGGTAGTAGTTCAGGCCGATGACATCCACGTACTCGGGGCCGCCGCCCAGTTCCGGGTGGACGCGGCCCAGCAGTAGGTCCAGGGCTTCAAACTGGCCTTCATGCTCGCGCCCGGCGGCCCCGGCCTCGTGGGGGCGGTCGGGGTGGGCATGAACGGCAATCAGCGGCTCGGCATGCAAGAAGCGGACGCCAGGGTCCACGCGCCGCGCCGCGTCCATGCCCGCAATGGCGGCCCGCACCAACTGCGCCTTCAGGCCGGCGCCCCGGCCCCGTGCAAACGGGTTGAGGTAACCCACCTCGCCCCCGCCCCAGGCGAAAAACGAGATTTCGTTGATGGGACACAGCCACAGCTCGCCGTGGGTGCGGGCCCTCAACCAGGCCGCCGCCGCCTGCACATAGCGGGCAAACTGCGCCGGAAACTCTGGCGAGAACACGTCCACGAAATCCGGCAAGCCGTAGTGCAGCAGGTCCCAGATCACCGGCACCCCGGCGGAGGCCGCGCCCACCACCTGCGCCTCGACACTGGAGAAATCGAACTCGCCGGGGCGGCGCTCGATCAGGTGCCAGCGCAGGCCGTCGCGCGCGCCGCCCAGGCCCCAGGCGGCCAGCCGGGCGTAGTCCTGCGCGGCCCAGCGGTCATGACCCGTGGCGTCAATCACGTCAATGCGCCGCCCTGATGGCCGCCGCTGCGTGGAGCACTCGAAGCCCCCCAGCCAGAAGGTGGCAAACGGCGAGGGCGCGGCCAGTTCCGGAAGCGGCGGCGGTGCTGGCCGCGCCGTAGGGGCACTCACGACTGGTCCAGAGACAGCCCTGGCAGCCCTCTGCAAGCAGGGAGAAGACAGCACAGAAGCCTGGCCGCGCCGCAGCGGCAGACACAGGGCTGGGAGCGCTGCCAGTTCACGTCCGCAATCGTGGCATGGCGCGGCGCCCGCCCCGGTGAGGGCCAGCCCAAGGCGGTCTGAAGGCAATTCAGGGGTGAACCTCCATCTGATACAAATTGCGGTTGACCCTCACGGGTCAACCCGAACAGAGCGAGCAGCAAAGGAAACGGGTTGCGGGAGATGGATGAGGATGCAGTGCTTTCCTGCATCCTCAGGAACCGGACGCAATCCGTATGCCTCTCTTTAGACCCCCTTGAGGGTTGAGAAACCGTCAGTCTTCGTACCCTCTGGGCGGGGCCGCAGGTTTGACCATAGCGTCCAGTCCCGCCCGCAGGTGGGCCCAGGAGCCTGATGACCAAGCCGCCTCTTCCTTCTGACCGAGCCGCCGTAAGACAGTTGCTGGTCTCCGGTCATGTGACGCCGGCCACCCGCGCTGTGCTGGAGCACCGACTCATGCCCCCTGAGCCAGCGGGCCAGGTATTCACCCCCGCCGAGCTGACGCGGCTGCGGGCGGTGGCGGCCCGGCTGGTGCCCCACGATCCCGCCGAACACGACCTGGTCGGCGCGGTCGAAGGGCGACTGGCGCGTCAGGAAGGGAAGGGCTGGCGGTACGCCGAGCTGCCGCCTGGTGCCGAGGCTTACCGCGCCCTGCTGGGGAGCCTGGGCCCCGCATTTGAGGAACTCTCAGCTGCGGAGCAAGACGCGGCGCTGTCTGCGGCCCAGCGCGCGCAGCCCCGCGCCTTCGAGGACCTGCTGGCCGAGCTGGTTGAGGCGTATGCCAGCCATCCCCTGACCCAGTGGCGCTGGGGCGTGGTGCCCTACGCCGATGTGCCGGGCTGGGCCAGCCCTGGTCTGAATGCCCGCGAAGCCTGGGAACCCCCGCTGCCGGAGCCGGAGTGAGCGCAAGGTTCCGCACTCTGCGCGTCACCGCACACCCACCCAGGCCAGGAAGGCCGCAGTGAGCGGGCGCGAGATGGTAGACGCGGTGGTGGTGGGCACCGGAGCGGGCGGCGCGCCGCTGCTGTCGCGCCTAGCCGGGGCGGGCCTGCGGGTGGTCGCGCTGGAAGCAGGCCGCCGTCACCCCCTGCCCGCCGTGGCCACCGACGAGAAGGCGCAGGCAGGGCTCTTCTGGACCGATGAGCGGCTCTCGGCGGGCGCCGACCCTCTGGGGTTTGGCAACAACAATTCGGGCTGTGGGGTGGGCGGCTCCACGCTGCACTACACCGCCTACACCCCCCGCGCCCAGCCGGATGATTTCCGCCTGCGCACCGAGTTTGGCGTGGGTGAAGACTGGCCGCTGAGCTACGCCGATCTGGCGCCTTACTACGCAGAGGTCGAAGGTTTTCTAGGGGTGTCTGGCCCCACACCCTACCCCTGGGGCCCCGCGCGGGACCAGGGCTATCCCCACCCGCCGCTCCCCCTGAACAGCGCCGCCCAGCTGATGGCACGCGGCTGCGAGGCTGTCGGCCTGCGGACCTCGCCCGCCGCCAACGCGGCGCTGTCCCGCCCCCAGACCCAGGAAGGCTACGGCCTCCGCCCGGCCTGCACCCACCGGGGCTTTTGCCAGGCCGGGTGCTCGGTGGGGGCCAAAGGCAGTATGGACGTGACCTACCTGCCCCTGGCCGAGGCGCGCGGCGCCCAGATTCGGCCTGAGAGCTTCGTGGTGGACATCACACGTGTGGGGGACCGTGTCACAGGCGTGGAATACCTGCGCGGCGGCCAGCTGCACTGGCTGGGGGCGCGGCACGTCTTTCTGTGTGCCGGCGGCATCGAGACGCCGCGTCTGCTGCTACAGCACGGCCTGGCCAACAGCAGCGGGCAGGTGGGGCGCAACTTCATGGCGCATGTGGGGCTGCAACTGTGGGGCGAGTTTGAGGAGGACACCCGCCCACACAAGGGCATTCCCGGCGCCCTAATTTCCGAGGACACCCACCGCCCCGCCCGCCTGGACAGCTTTGGCCCCGCCGACTTTGCTGGCGGCTACCTGCTTCAGTCCATCGGCGTGATGCCCGTGACCTACGCCTCACAGCTGGCGCGCGCCACGGGCACCTGGGGCCCGGCGCTGCTGGAGCGGCTGCGCGGCTATGGCCACGTGGCCGGCATCAACGTGCTGGGGGACTGCCTGCCGCACGCCCACAACTTCCTTGACCTCTCGGACGAACTTGACAGGCGGGGTCTGCCCAAGCCCCGGATTCACTTCACCTGGGGCGAGAACGAGCGGCGCATGACCGCCCACGCCGAACGGGTGATGCGCGCCGTCTGGGAGGCCGCCGGGGCGCGCAAGGTCTGGAGCTATCCGCGCGGCGCCCACATTATCGGCACCGCCAGGATGGGCCTCGACCCCGCCACCAGTGTCGTGGACCCCGATGGCCGCAGCTGGGACCTGGAGGGCCTGCACATTCTGGACAACTCCATCTTTCCCAGCGCCCTGAGTGTCAACCCGGCGCTGACCATCATGGCGCTGTCGCTGCGCGCCGCCGACCGCTTTCTGGCCCGCCTGGCCACGGAGGTTCACCCATGACACACCCTTCTCTTGTCGGGAGCGCCCACTAACGATGGCCGGCGGATTTCTGGACCTGATTCAGAAGGCGGCGCCGGACGGCCAGTACCCCGGCGACCAGTACGGAGGCGCGGCGGGGGCCGACGGCTCGGGGGCCCCGACCGGGACGGCGCAGAACTTCATGTTTGCCACAGGCATCGAATGCTCAAATCCGACCATTCAGGGCGGGCGGGTGCGGCGTGACCTGCTGGCCGAATGCGGGCACTACGACCACTGGCAGCAGGACCTCGCGCTGGTGCAGGATCTGGGCCTCAAGTACCTGCGCTACCACCTGCCGCTGCACCGGACTTTCGTAGGACCAGGGCGCTACGACTGGGAATTTGCCGACGCCGCCATGAACGAGATCCGGCGTCTGGGGCTGACGCCCATTCTGGACCTGATGCACTTCGGCGTGCCCGACTGGCTGGGCAACTTTCAGAACCCGGAACTGCCGCTGCACTTTGAGGCGTATGCCGAGGCGGTCGCGCGGCGTTACCCCTGGGTGCGCTTTTACACGCCCATCAACGAGATTTATGTCACGGCGCGCAACAGCGCCAAAGACGGTCTATGGAACGAGGAACTGAAAACCGACCAGGGGTTCGTAACCGCCATGAAGCACCTGTGTGCGGCCAGCATCCTGGCGTGTCAGGGCATTACCCGCGTGCGCAGCGACGCGATCATCGTGCAGAGCGAAAGCGCCGAGTACCTGCATGACGCCTCACCGACGCCCCGCCCCGACCTGGCCTTGATGAACCGGCTGCGCCTGCTGTCGCTGGACCTGCTGTACGGGGTGTGCCCCGACGCCGAAGTCATGCTGTACCTGCTGGACAACGGCCTGACCCGCGAGGAATACCAGTGGTTTATGGCGGGTGAACCGGCCGGCCACCAGATTATGGGCAGCGATTACTACGGCAAGAATGAGCACATCGTGCATCCAGACGGGTCCAGAACCCAGGCCGAGGACGTGCTGGGCTGGCGCGAAATCACCAGGACCTACCACGAGCGCTACCGCAAGCCGATTTTTCACACCGAGACCAATCATTTTGACCCGGACGTGGCCCCGACCTGGCTCTGGAAACAGTGGGTGAACGTGCTGACGGCCCGCAAAGACGACATGCCCGTGCTGGGCTTTACCTGGTACAGCCTGACCGACCAGATTGACTGGGACATTCAGCTGGCCGAACAGCGCGGCACAGTCAACCGCTGCGGCCTGTACGACCTCAGCCGCCAGCCGCGCCCTGTGGCCGGCGCCTACCGCGACCTGCTGTCACGCTACGGCCAGATTCCGGCCGTCCCCCACGGCGAGATGTTCGAGATGACCAGGGAACCCGCCCGCCTGCGGGTGGAGATCTAAGCATGAGCGCTGTGCGCTGGGTGCTGCTGCACGGCTTTGGGACCTCGGGCACGCTGTGGAACGAGGTGGCGGCCCGGCTGGCGGCCCCAACCTTCTGCCCAGACCTCCCCGGCTTTGGGACAGCGGCAGCCACTCCAGGCTTTTCAGTGGCGGAGATGGCTGACCATGTGCAGGCTGCCCTGGGACAACGCCCCTTTTTACTGGCAGGACACTCGATGGGCGCCAAGGTGGCCACCGAACTGGCCGCGCGCCGTCCCCCTGGGCTACGCGGCCTGGCGCTGGTGGCGCCCTCACCGCCGGGCGGCGAACCCATGACCGATGAGGACCGCACCCGCCTGAAAAACGCCTGGAACGACCCAGCGCAGCTGCGCGCTCTATACGCCCGCATCACCCGCCGTCCCCTTGAGGCCAGCGCCCTGGCTGACCTGCTGCGCGGGGGCCAGCAGGCGAGCCCGCACGCCTGGGCTGCCTGGCCCGAGCAGGGCAGCCGCGAGAACCTGCGTGACCGCGCGGCGGCCGTGACGGTCCCCACCCTGATTCTGGCTTCACGCGATGACCCAGCAATTTCCCTGGCCACAGTTGAGGAAGCGGTGGTGCCGCTGTACCAGGCGCCGAGGGTCCAGCTCCTCGCGGGCGTGGGCCACCTCCTGCCCCTAGAGGCACCGGACGAGGTGGCGCAGAAGCTGAAGCAGTGGGCCGACGATTTGCAGAGGGGCTCAAGGTCATTCCGGCAGGACGATTGAGCAGAGGCCTTTCCACACCACGATGCTGCGCTGACCCGTACCTGCCGAAGCGGTGAGCAAGCCCAGAGACGTTCATAGCTCAGTTCTAGAACCGACAGCTCAGGTGGAAAAAGACAACCCCGCACCGAAGCGGGGTCTTGTTCTTCCTGGCGCACTCGACTGGATTCGAACCAGTGGCCTGCCCCTTAGGAGGGGGCCGCTCTATCCAACTGAGCTACGAGTGCAAGGGGCGTGGGAATGCCACACTGGGCGCGCAAAGTATAGCAGGGGGGCAGGCCACCCCTGCACGCCCGGCATCAACTTGGGGCACAATCCAGATGAGACAAAAATGTAAGCGGGGCTTTCCTATACTCCCTTGAGGTTCCTCAATGACGAACGCTGTGTACACCCTCGTAGTCCGCGCCTTATCGGGCGTCGTCTCTGACCGTGCGGCTGAAACCATATTGCGGGCGGTGCTGCGCGAGCAGGGCCTCTCGGCCGAATCGGTCTCGGCGCAGGACATGCAAAAGGTGCTGTCTGGCCCGCTGCTGTCCCGCCTGAGCACGGTGCTGCCTCCCGCGCGCGCCCGCAAGGAACTGGCTGTGCTCTCCAAACAACTGGAGTCGCAGTATCCCAAAGCGCCCACGCTGTTTACCCAGAGCGGCCCGGTGGCCACCTGGGACGAGCCGCAGAACGAAACCACGTTCGACGACCTGGGCCTGGGTGCCGACGACTTCGAGTTCGATGACCCCGACTACGGCGCGGCGCCCATCACCCGCACCTATGACCTGACCCAGCCGGGCGACCAGGACGCCCTGATTCAGAACCTGGGGCGCCTGAGCGGCGTGCAGGGCGTGATGGTCTGCCGCGCCACCGGCGAGGTGCTGCGCGTCAAGGCGGTGCGGGACCCGGCGGGCCTGGGCGGCGTGGTGGCCGCCAGCGCCATGCTGTTTCAGAAGCGGTCCCTCAAATTGATGTCGGCCGATCTGGGCGGGCAGACCGTGTGCGTCTGCCCGCTGGGTGGGTACTGCGTGGCGGTGGTCGCCACCTCGCAGGCCAACGTGGGCCGGCTGCTCGTGGAGTTGCAGCAGCTGCGGGTGGCGGCATGACCCGCCTCTCCACCCTGGCCGCCCTGAGCTTGGCCCTAAGTATTGGTGCGGCCAGCGCCCAGGACCTCAGCGCCTACAACGCCCTGGCCACCAATCTGGACGGCGCCGTGCAGGCCCGCGCCCAGTCGGCCCAGGCCGCCCTGACCCGGCTGGACGCGGCGCAAACGGCCCTGGGCACCCTGGCCCCCACCCTGCGCAACCAGCAGATTGTGCGCGGCCTGAATGACGCCGTGCAGGGCGCGCGCGCCTCGCTGGCCCGTACGCCCGCCGAACTGGAAGCCCAGGTGCTGCTGGCGCGCGGCCTGATGCGCAAGGCGCTGTATGACCAGACGCTGGCGGCCCTGGCCGCCGCCCCCGAGAACAGCAGCGCCCAACTGCGCGTGCTGGCGCGCGAGTTTGGTGTCACGGGCCAGGCGGCCCAGACCCTGACCCAGAGCGCCCAGGGCGGACGGCTGGAGCGCACCGCCTGGCAGCTTCAGCGCGCCGCCGCCGCCAGGGTCACGGCGGCCCTGGCGGCCACCCGCGCCGAGCAAACCACCGCCTCCTATGTCAATCTGGCGCGCGCCACCAGCTGGTTTACCACGGTGCAGGACGCGTCGGGCGTGGGCACGCTGCGGGTTTCGCAGTTTGGGGACGCGCTGCGGCAGCTGACCGCCGGCGACACTGCCGCGCTGGCGACCTCGCTGACCACCCTGCGTCAGGGCACAGCGGCCCTCAGCCGCAGTCTGGCCACCCCCCCGTCGGCCACCCCGGCCCCTGCCGACCCGGCCGGCACCCCCGACCCGACCCCGGGCCCCGGCACGGCCCCCGACACCACGGTGCCCACACAGCCGGACCCTGGCACCAGCCCTGACCCGGCCTCCACGCCGGCGCCCACCACCCCCACCGCCGGGCAGCTGGCGCAGGCGTACGCCGCGCTGGGCCGCGCGCAGGCGGCTGCCGGGCACGGCGACGCCGCCGGGGCGCGGGACGCCCTGGCCGCCGCCACGCAGGCGCTGGCCCGCGTGCCCTCGCCGCTGCGCGACACGGCCGCCTTTACTGGCGTGGTGGGCGCCGCCGAGGCCGCCCAGGGCCGCAGCGCCCTGCGGGTCAGCGACGTGCAGGCCCTGATTGCGGGTCTGGCAGGCGCCGAGCGTCAGGCCGCCGGGCAGGCCAGCAGCGCCCTGGACGCCGCCTCGCTGGGCACCAGCCGCTGGTTTTCAGGCTGGCTGCGGGTGCTGGTGTTCCTGCTGCTGGCGCTGGCCACCGCCGCGCCGCTGTACCTGCTAAACCTGGCCTTCGGCGGGCGCAACACCTACTGGCGCGCCATCATGGCAGGCCTGACCCTGCTGATGCTGCCCCTGATGCTCGAAGGCGTTTTTGGCCTGCTGGGCGCCCTGGGTGACGCTTTTGGCGCGGGCGCCCTGCGCAGCCTGACCAACCTCACGCTGAGCCAGGGGGCCTACGCCCTGCCGCTGTGGGCGCTGCTGGGCGCGGCGGCCATCGGCCTGATGACCTTCGGCTTCCGGGGCCTGTGCGAGCAGTTCGGTCTCCTGGGGGCTGGGTCGTCCTCCAAGAACAACACCGTCGAAACCGCCACCACGGTGGACTGGGATGAGGAACTCTGATGGCGACCCTGGGCCGACTGCCCGTCAAGATGCTGGGCGACCTCGTCTCGCCCCGCGCCCTGGAACGTATCCTGCAAGACGCGGCCCAGGCGCGCGGCGGCCAGCTGGACACCATTGACCCCGGCATGCTTGAAGACATCCTGAAAAAGGAGGTCTTCAAGCGCCTGCAACTCAGCGTGCCCGCACCCCTGGCCAAAAAGCGCGTCTCTGAAGTCCTGAACGAGCTGCTGAAATCCACCCAGGAGCGGCTGCTGCCCAACCAGCTCAGCTCGCTGCTGGGCCTGGAAGAAGGCGCGCGGCGCTTCTCGCTGTACTTCGACTGGCCCGAGACCCAGCGCCTGCGCGGCGTACTGAGCGTGGCCCGGCAGGAGGAAAAAGAAGGCCGCGACATCAGCGCGCTGGTGCAAGAAGGCCAGAACCTGATTGACACGATGGACCGCCGCCTGCAAGAAGGGCTGGTGGAGCAGGGTCAGGATCTGGCCGAACTGCGCGCCACCTTTGCGCGGGTGCAGGGCATGGGCGGCAAGGACGTGCGCCGCCTGGAAACCCTAATCGGGCAGATTGACGAGGCTCAGAAGCAGGCGACCCTGCTGCCCGGTGAGGTCGAGCGTGCCCGCAACCTCACCTTTAACCTGCGTAAGGCCCTGGAATCCTCGGTGGTGCAGACCGTCGAGAACCCGGCGCTGCCGACCTCGGCGACCATTCTGGACCCCGACGCCCAGGCGCGCGTGCTGGCGCTGGAACAGGAACACGCCGCGCAGCAGCTGGCCAGCGTCGAGCGCGAGTTTGCGGCCCTCTTGCAGGCCCGCCCCGAGCTGCGTGAACGCCACGAGGGCCTGCGCGCCCTGCACCAGGCCGCCCAGCTGACCGAAGACGTGGTCACCGGCTGGCGCGAGGACCTGAAAGCCGAGCGCGACCGCCTGCTGGCCGAGCAGCGCGCCCAACTGGCCCGCCTGGAAACCGAGCTGAGCCAGGGACAGGCCGGCGCCGATACCCGCATCGCCCTGGATTCGGCCCGGCACCTGCTCGACAGCGGCAGCCTGGCGACCGACGAACTGCAGGAACTCCAGGCCATGCAGACCGCCCTGAGTGCCGGCGTCAACGCCCGCGCCCAGATCGAAACGCAGCGCGAGCTGCTGGACATCGAGCGCTCGGCGCGCGACGTGCCCGGCGCCAGCGCTGACCTGGCCCCCCTGCTGGCCGACGCCCGCGCCGCCCTGGCGCGCGGCGAGGCCGTCGACGCCGGCCTGCTCTGGAGCGTGCTGGAACGCCGCATGGGCGCTGCCGCCCAGGAACGCGAGGACTTTGACGCCCGCGCCGACCGCGTAGTGCAGGAATACGACACGGTGCGCCACCTGGCCGGCGAGACCACCCAGCGCCTGGGCCGCCTGGCCGACACCCTGCGCGCCCAGCGCCGCCTAGGCCAGCTGAGCGCCCAGGCCCGCGAGCGTTACGCCCAGACCCTGACCGACGCCGAGGCCCTGCTGACTGAGGCCCACGCCGAATACCGCGCGGCCCAGGAGGTCACCTCGACCTTTGGCCAGGACGCCCTGAGCGGCCTGCTGGACGTGTTCGATTTCGAGGAAAACAGCCTGCTGGCCGCCAGCCCCGAGCCGTCTTCCTTCCCACTGACCCCTCCGACGCCTGTGGCTCCGACCACCCCCGCCGTCACGCCAGCGTCCCTGTTCGACACGCTGCTGTCGGCCCCCGTCACCCCGCCGCCCAGCGAGATGCCAGCGCCCACCGCACCCACCGAGAGTGCGGAAACCTGGACCTTCGAGGGCAGCCAGATTCGCCAGGGCGCCCACACCCTGGCGGCGCAGGGCCTGGCCACGCTGCTGACCCAGGCCACCGCGCTGGGGCTGCACCGCCTGGACATGGGTGACGCCACGCACGTCTGGTCGGCGCGCAGCACTGTGCCCGGCGAGTGGCGGGTGGGCCGCGCCCAGAACTGGACTGACCTAGACGAGCAGGTCGGCGCCTGGCTGGACACCGGGATGCCGTGACACTGGGCGCCTGGCCACTGGCGCCCGGCGAGACCAGCACGCTGCGCGGCCTCCCCGAGCAGCAGGCGTTCGGCGCCGCCTGGGCCGCCCTGCCTCCCGGCAGCGTGCTGTTTCTGGAAGGCGAGCTAGGGGCCGGCAAAACCAGCCTGACGCAGGGCCTAGCCCAGGCGCTGGGCTTTACAGAGCCCGTCACCAGCCCCACCTACGCCCTGATGAACCTCTACCCCACCCCGGCAGGCACCCTGCTGCATGTGGACGCCTACCGCGTGCGCGACCCCGCCGAACTGTACGAGATGGACCTGGAAGCGCTGATTGAAGGCAGCCGCCTGAGTGTCATCGAGTGGGGCGAGAGGCTGTATGCCGACTACCCAGAAGCGCCGGTGCTGCACCTGGAACACATGAAGAGTCCCGAAACCCGCCAGGTGACGCGGCGCCGCTAAAGACCGTGTGACTCGCTGCCCGAAATGACCTATTGTCAAGGTCAGTTTCGGAGGTCAAGGCATGTTTGAACAGCAGGGGGCGTCCCGCCGCGCCAGAACCACGCCCCGCCAGGAGGCGCAGCCCACCTCGCCGTCAGTCGCCCCCACCGTGGAGCGGGCGGTGCGGGTGGCGCAGGCACATCTTCACCGCCCGGTGCGGGTGCAGCGTCAGGTGGCGGGGCCGGTGCTCAGGGCCGCCAGTTTGCAGCAAGCCGAGGTGGCCCGTGTGGGCGTGCAGCGCGCTGCGGTGGCCGGGCAATTGGCGGCCCTCCCCGCTGGTTTGGCGCCGACCCCGCGTGTCCCTGAGCCCGTGCCCACTCAGCCAGTCACGCCAGGCCAGTGGGTCACAGTCATGCGTCACCGCGCCGAGCAGGTCGAGGGCGTGCCGCTGGACACCCGCGCCGCCGCCCAGTTCAGCGCCCTACAGCGTCAGGTCGCCCAGACCCTTGCCCAGGGCTTCCGCACCGACCGGGGGCCGGCGGCTGAACGCCACGCCACCTACGGCGACCACCTGGCCTCGTTGCAGCGGCATCCGGCGAGTGCTCAGGTGGCCCGCGCAGTGCTGGGCCTGGTGCCTGGTGGAGAACGCCTGGCCCTGCAACGCGCGGCCGACCACGCGGCCCAGCGCTTTGCGGCCCAGGAAGCTCAGGCGGCGCAGGCTCTGCATGCTCAGGCGTTGCAGCGGCAACTGGCGGAGCTGGACGCCGAAGCGACCCAGCCGGTCTTGCAGCGGATTCAGGCCCGGCGGGGCAGCGGAAATCCCCTGCCCGAAGCGGTTCAGCGGCATCTGGAACAGGGCCTCAACCACGACCTGAGTGGGGTCCGCATTCACGATGATGCTGAGGCGCACACCCTGGCCACTGGCGTCAAAGCGCTGGCATTTACAACTGGCAGCGATATTTTCTTCCAGAGCGGGCAATTCAATCCGAACACGCAATCGGGACTGGAACTGCTGGCACACGAGGTCACGCATACGGTGCAGCAGCGCCAGGGGCGGGTCGGGCCAGGCATTGACCCCGACGCTGGGCTGGAGACAGAAGCCCGCACCATGGGCGCCAGACTGGCCGCCGCTCCCCTGCCACGGAAGGCCCGCGCGGTCAAGCGGCCGGCTCCCTCGCTCACCACGGCGCCGCAGACCACCGCCGTTCAGCGCTGGGGCCTGAGCGACCTGAAAAAGCTGGCGGGCTCGGCCAAAACCAAACTGGCTGGCGCAGTCAAGACCGTACAGAACGCCGCGCAGCAGCGAATTCAGAAGACGGTCAAGAGCGTGCAGAAAGCGGCGGCCCCCGCCATCAAGGCCGCACGCCAGGCGGTTCACAAGGCCCAGCAGCAGGCCACGCGCCTGACCAACACAGTCAGCCAGAAGCTTCAGAAGGCCGGGAAAACCGTACGCGAACATGCGGGCGGCGCCCTCAGGGCCGCGCAGCAGCGGGCGCGGCAGGCCGTGGCCCACACCAGAGCCAAAGCCCAGCAGCTGGCACACGGGGCCCGGCAGTTCGCCCAGCGCGCCGGCCAGACGGCCCGCAAAGTCCAGGCGCAGGTCAGCCAGGCCACGCGGAGCGCAGTGACCACCCTGGGCCGCGCGGCGCAGAACGCTGTCACCACCCTGAGCCAGAAGGCGCAGCAGGCCAAACGTGCCCTGAAGACCGCTACCACTTCCCTGGTCAACACGGCCAAGGCCAAAGCCACCCAACTGTATGAGCGGGCCAGGGCAACGGGCACGCAACTCCTCAAGGCCACAGCCAAGGCCAAGCAGAAGGCCAAGGGAACGCTCAAGCAGGCCTGGAGCACCGCCAAGACGAAGGCGGCCGAGGGCTGGAACGCGTCTGTAGACGGCGCCAAAGCCCTTCAGCAGAACGTGGCAGGCAAAATCAATACCATCAAGAACAGTCCCCGGTTCAAGGCGACTGTCAGCTTCCTGAAGTCGGCGGGCATTCAGGTGCTCAAGGTCGGCACGGCCATCGTGGTGGGGGGCGCCGTGATTGCGGGCGCCGCTGCCCTGACCGCCGCGACAGGTGGCCTGGCGGGCCCGGCACTGGTGGCGGCCCTCTTTGCTTCTGGGGCTCTGGGCGGCGCGGCCAGCACCGTGGTGGGTAACCTGCTGGAAGGCCGTAAGGACAAGAACGGCAACCCAGTCGCCTGGGACGACGGCATCAGCGCCAAGAGCATCATCACAGATGGCGCCCTGGGCGTGGTTCTGGGACCAGCCGCCAAACTGGTCGGCGGTGTGGTGCGCGGCGCCGCGCGGCCAGTGCTGACCGGCCTGGGCCGGGCGGCCACCCGCTACACGCCGACCTTCGCCAGCGGCGCGCGTGCCTTGGCGGGCTACGCCCGCACTGGGGCAGGCCATGTGGGCCGCGCCGCTCAGAACGCGGCCACAGGGGTCGCCGGGCGGTGGACCACCCTGAAAGGCGCCGTCAGCCCAGCCCTGACGGCCGTGGGGAGCAGCTTGCCGGGCCGGATGGTGGGCGGCGCGTTTCGCGGCCTGGACACGGTGTTCAGCGCTGGGGTGCGGGGACTGGCCAAAGCCGGTCGGGGCGCCACGGCTCTGGGTGGGCGCGGCGTTAAACGTGCGAGCGACTGGGCAAAAAGCCAGTTGGCCGGCCGGCCAGGCCTGGCCAATGCACTGCGGGCACCCGGCCGTGGTCTGGGGCAGGTCGGTGACAAGGTGAAACTGGCCGGCTACAAGGTGCGCGACACCGCAACCCGTGGCTGGCGGCAGGGCACCACCTCTATCAGAGGGGTCGAAACCCAGATGAGAGCAAACCTGAGCAGCTTGGGCCTCCCTGTCAATCCAACCCGCTCTTTCTCAGGCCAAGTCTTTGCCGCCGCCGAGCGCAACCTCGCGGCCATGCGTAATTACGCTTCGGCCGAGGCGAAAGTTATTGGCGCGGAGGTTCGTAACCAGTGGTACGGCTCGGCTGGCTCGGGGGGCGTCTTGCGAACAGGCCGTGAGATGGACAACCTGGTCGCCAGTCATCCAGCGCTGGCTGCCGGCTGGAAGACCGAATTGGGCCGCGCCAGAGGCATCCTGATTGGCGCCAGAGCGCAGGCCCTACGCCTAGAGGCCCAGGCGGCAGGCCGAACCCTGTCCAACAATGCGGCCAAACGGCAGGCGCGGGCGCTGATTACGCCGGACGACGTGTACCGTCAGGCCACCCAGTCTGTGCGTGGGCCTTTCCTGGCCCAGGCGACCCAGGCTTACCGCGCCCAGTCTCGAATGGCCGTGACTGGCATTGATCCCACCAAGGGCCTGCTGGGACAGCTGCCTCAGATGTACCGCACTGGGGCCCGGCAGATGTGGGAACAGGCCCGGGGCAAGTCGAACGAGCTGCGCCTGGCCGGAAGCAGTGCAGGGGCCGGGGCACTGGCCGGCGGCTGGCTGAGTGAAGAGGTGTTTAAAACGTTCACGGCAGGAACAACCGACTCTTACAAGAAAGACGAGCAGAGCCTCTTCCCTGGCCGGCAGCATCTGAACGCCGGGAGCGAGAAGGTCCAGCAGGATTTCCTGAAGAATGTCGTGACCGGGATGACGGGGCTGACGCCCGAGGCGCAGGGGGGCCGCCTGATGGTGGGCACGCCGTTTGACCGCCTCGTCAAAACAAATGCCACTTACACGGGAACGACCTCAATTACAGAAACCAAAGAGCTGAGTTACGAAACCCCAGAAGCCGAGCAACCCGCTCAGGTTCAGGCGCCGTGAGTTTCCTGCGAGCAGTCAAACTTCTCCTGACACGGCCGACGCGCGCCCGCGAAACGCCACGGGTGGCGTACGCCTCTCCCCGCGCCGCTGTTCTGGCGTTTCTAAACGATCCGCAGTGGCGTGCAGAGTCTCTGGCGCAGCAGGACAACTGGATTCGGTTCCGATATGACGGCGTGGTGGGCGAATGGCTGGACGACCCTGACGGCGACTGGCTGCAGCTGCGCTTCCGGCAGCCCATAACCGAGGCCCAGCGGGCCAGCGAACTGGCAAAGTACGAAGGCTGGTCCGTCCTCTGCGCGCAGCACACACTCTTCCGCTGGGACATTGATGAGGCAGCGCAGGACTATTACGGCGACGTCTCTATTCTCTTTCACGAGCAATACAACCAGATTGAATGCATTCGCCTGGCTTTTAACAGCGCGAAACTCTTCTTGCAAGAGAGTAATCAGATTGCCCTTGACAGGTCAAATGACTTTTTTGTGGAAAGTCGCAGGGAACCAAGTGTCGCCCTGTGCCTCTGGCGTTGGTTTGATAGTCCATTGGCACCAGAAGGGACGAGAGTCTTCAAAAGTACATACAGTGAGCACTGGTTTGAAACGGGTTCTGCCGTGTGCTCAGTGATGGCTGAGCAGTGGCTTTACTACGGCCGCATCGCTTACACGAGTGGCGACTATCAGAGTTATATGCAAGCAAGCGATGAACGCCGCCTCATGCTCTATAAGATGCATCTCGGCTTGCAGCGCTGGTTTCCTCGCCTGCGGAACTTCGTGCTGATGACGGGCAATCCGGCCAACGACGGCGGCAACGAAACCAGCCTGTCCATCATGGTCTCCAGCGGCACCGACGCTGCGCCTATCTTTGACCGCATGTTCCGAGAGTTTTACGAGCAGGTCACCGAACTGACCGAGTGGTTCAACTTCGACTTCAACCCCCAGACCGCACCCTGGTTTGACCACAGCGTCAAGACACCCCAGAAGGGCTATACCCGGCAATCTGCACCCAGAGGGATGCCAGAGCTGGCCAAGGAGCATCCATGACCACCATTCAATTTGGCCGCCAGGCTGTTCAGCGCCCGCCCTTTGACATTAATGGCCTGACCTTCTCCTCTGTGCCGCTCTCGCTGGCCGAAGAGCGGCAGCTGGCGAGCGCTGGCCAGGACGCCGAGACCGACGACGCCGTGATGGACGCGCTGCTCAATGTGCTGACCGAACTGCTGAACACCCGCGCCCAGGGCGAGATGGTCACCACGGACTGGCTCATGGAGAACCTGACGCCTGCCGATCTGGAAGGCATCGTGGCCCACCTGCGAGGCGAAGCAGACGCCGGCGCGTAGGCACTTTTTCCACGGTGCGTGGCGCCCTGGCCCCCGCCTTCGTCTTTTCTTGAGAATCCGGCGGTCCAGGCGCGCACTGTCAGAATGCGGCGTATGTGGACGCTGGTGCTCAACTGCGGGTCAAGCAGCCTTAAATTTGCGCTCCTCAGCCAAGAGGATGAACAGACGCGGCTCTCCGGGCTGGCCGAGCGGCTCGGGTCGGCTGGTGCGTCGCTGCGGCTCGACATGGACGGAGAACGCCAGACCCTCTCACTGGACGGCGGCAGTTACGCCGACGCCTTTGCCCAGATCGCTGCGGCACTGGAAGCACTGGGGCTGCGGGAGGAAGTGACGGCCGTGGGGCACCGCGTGGTTCACGGCGGCGACCGCTTCAGCGCGCCTGCCCTGGTGACCCCCAAGGTGCTGGACGGTGTGCGGGCCTGCATGCCGCTGGCCCCTCTGCACAACCCAGCCAACATTGCGGGCATTGAGGCGGCGCAGGCGGCCTTTCCCGGCGCGGCCCATGTGGCGGTGTTCGACACGGCCTTTCACCAGACCATGCCCGAGGTCGCTTACCGCTACGCTGTCCCGGAGGGCTGGTACCGTCAGCACGGCGTGCGGCGCTACGGCTTTCACGGCACCAGCCACGCCTTTGTGGCGGCCCAGGCAGCCGAGCGGCTGGGCCGCCCCCTGACCGAGCTGAATCTGGTCACGGCCCACCTGGGCAACGGGTGCAGCCTCTGCGCAGTGCAGGGTGGGCGCAGCATCGACACCAGCATGGGCCTGACGCCCCTGGAAGGCCTGGTGATGGGCACCCGCAGCGGCGACGTGGACCCCGGCCTGCACGATTACATCGCGCGTCAGGCGGGCCTGAGCTTGTCGGAAGTGACGGCGGCCCTTAACCGGGACAGTGGCCTCCTGGGGCTCTCTGGCCTCAGCAACGACATGCGGGAATTGGAAAAAGCCGCCGGGCGCGGCCATGCAGGCGCGCGGCTGGCCATAGACGCCTTCGTATACCGGCTGGCAGGGCAAATCGCCGCCCTGGCGGCCGCGCTGGGCCGGGTGGACGCACTGGTCTTCACCGGGGGCATTGGGGAAAACAGTGCGCTGGTGCGCGCGGCCACCCTGCAGCGGCTGGCCGTGCTGGGCGCAGGGGTAGATGCAGTGGCCAACGGCGCTGCAGTGCGCGGCCAGAACGGCCTCATCAGTCCGGCCGGCGCACTGCCTGCCCTGGTGGTGGGGACCAACGAGGAACTGAGTATCGCGCGGCAGACGCAGGCCCTGCTGGCCGGAGGTCAGGCATGAAAACGCTGTTTCTGGCGCCCACCCGCAACGGGGTGGGGCTTAGCAGTACCGCGCTGGGGCTCACGCGCGCCCTGGAACGCCAGGGCCTCAAGGTCGCGTTCGTGAAACCCATCGCCCAGACGCACGAACTGAAGACCGATGACAGCGTGCATTTTGCGCGCGAACTGGTCCGGCTGACGGTGCCTGAGCCCATCGCCCTGGCGCTGGCCGAGGAAGGGCTGAGCCACGGCGGCGAGGAAGACCTGATGGAAAGCGTGGTGGCCCTGGCGCGCGAGGCCAGCGCTGGCGGCGCCGACGTGCTGGTCGCCGAAGGGCTGGCCCTGAATGAGCGCAATGCCTACGCCGGGGCCCTGAACGCCAGCATGAGCCGAAACTTGGAAGCCGATACCGTGCTGGTTTCCAGCCTGGCCGGGGTCAGCCCCGCCGAGCTGGCCGATGAGCTGGAGATCGCCGCCCAGGCCTACCGCCGCAGCGACGGCAGCGGCCTGAGCGGCTACGTCCTGAACTTTGCGCCGCCGAGCCTGGACTACGGCACCCTGATGGCCGAACTGCGCTCGCGCAGCCGGGTGCTGGCCAGCGGTAACCTGCCGCTGCTGGGGGTGGTGTCCAGTTCGGCCGCACTGAACGCGCCGCGCACCCTGGACATCGCCCGGCACCTGGGGGCCGAGGTGGTCAATGAAGGCGAGGCCGCCGCGCGCCGGGTCACCAGCACCGTGATTACGGCCCGCACCGTGCCCCGCATGGCGCACCTGTTCGTGCCGGGCGCCCTGGTGGTGACCCCTGGTGACCGCGAGGACGTGGTGATGGCGGCGGCGCTGTCTCACCTCAGCGGGGTGCCGCTGGCGGGGCTGATGTTCACCTCGGGCAGCGGCCCTGAAGACAGCATTGAGCGGCTGTGCCGCGCCGCGCTGAACAGCACCTTGCCTGTCTTGCGGGTCGACACCAACTCGTTTGAAACGGCCTCCCGCCTCTCGCGCATTGACGCGCGGGTGCCGCACGACGACCTGGGGCGCATGGACCGGCTGCTGGACTTCATTGCTGACCGGCTGGACACTGTGCCCCTGGGCACACGCCTGCGGGCCCCCGCCCCGGCGGGCGAGCGCCGCCTGCCCCCCAGCGCCTTCCGCTACGAGCTGATTCAGAAGGCCCGCGCCGCGGGCAAGCGCATCGTGCTGCCCGAGGGCGACGAGCCGCGCACCGTCAAGGCCGCCATCCGCTGCGTGGAAAAGGGCATTGCCCGGCCCGTGCTGCTGGCCCGGCCCGAACGGGTGCGTCAGGTGGCCGAGGGGCAGGGCCTCACCCTGCCGGATGGGCTGGAGGTATTGGACCCCGATTCGGTGCGCCAGCACTATGTCGCCCCGATGGTCGAGTTGCGAAAAAGCAAGGGCCTGACCGCCCCCCAGGCCGAGGCACAGCTGGAAGACACGGTGGTGCTGGGCACCATGATGCTGGCGCTGGGCGAGGTCGACGGCCTGGTGTCGGGCGCCATTCATACCACGGCCAACACGGTGCGGCCGGCCCTGCAACTGATTAAAACGGCGCCGGGCGCGGGCCTGGTCAGTTCGGTGTTTTTCATGCTGATGCCCGAGCAGGTGCTGGTCTACGGCGACGCGGCCATCAACCCCAACCCCGGCGCCAAGGAACTGGCCGACATCGCCATTCAGAGTGCGGACAGCGCCCGCGCCTTTGGCATCACGCCGCGCGTGGCGATGCTGTCGTATTCCACTGGCGAATCGGGCAGCGGCGAGGACGTGGAAAAGGTGAAGGCCGCCACGGCGCTTGTCCGGGAGCGCCGACCCGACCTTGTGGTAGACGGGCCCCTCCAGTACGACGCCGCCAGCGTGCTGTCCGTGGGGCAGCAAAAGGCGCCGGGCAGCCTGGTGGCTGGCCGCGCCACAGTGTTCATCTTTCCCGACCTAAACACGGGCAACACCACCTACAAGGCGGTGCAGCGCGCGGCGGGTGTGGTGGCGGTGGGGCCGATGCTTCAGGGCCTGCGCAAGCCAGTCAACGACCTGTCGCGCGGCGCGCTGGTGGACGACATCGTGTACACGATTGCCCTGACGGCCATTCAGGCAGCGCAGGCAGAGAGCCAGAGCTAGACTGAGGGAGTCTGGTAGCTCAGTGGAAGAGCGCTCGCCTTACAAGCGAGAGGTCGGCGGTTCAGTTCCGCCCCAGACACCGGGGGTCGCCCACCTTGCCAAGGTGACGCGGCCCCTACCTTTTGGGCATATGCGCGGCAAAAGAGATTGGGGCCTATTACACTGGAGCTGTTCGGTAGCTCAGCGGAAGAGCGCCCGACTTCAGATCGGGAGGCCGGCGGTTCGAGTCCGTCCCGGATACCGGAGGGGGTCCGTCACTTCACCGACGACGCTCCCTCCACCTTTTGTTCTCTATGGACCCTGACCTGACCCCCCTGGACTGGCAAGCCGCGCAGCGCGTGATGAAGGCGGTGTTACGCAACCCGGCCCTGGCCGATGACCAGCCTGAATTCCGCACGCTGGTGGCCGGCGTCAACCGCCTGGGGCGCAAGCATGCCCGGCAGGCGCAGACTGCGCAGCGTCCGGCCCCGGACCCTCAGACGCAGCGGCGCTGCTACATGTGCCGGCAACCCTTTGGTCTGGCTGATGCGGGCAATCCCGCCTGCTGCGCGGCCTGTGGTCAGCTCAACCGCCACAAGCGCCGCGCCCGCGCCGATCTGACGGGCCGCGCAGCCCTGCTCACCGGAGGCCGGGTGAACATAGGGTATGCCACGGCCCTGCGACTGCTGCGGAGTGGCGCGCAGGTGACTGTGACCACCCGCTTTCCTATGGACGCCGCGCGGCGCTACGCCAGCGAACCCGACGCCCACGAGTGGCGCAGCCGCCTGACCCTCTACGGCCTGGACCTCCGTGACATTCGCGCCGTGCAGGCGTTCACCGATGAACTGGGCCGCACCCTGCCCCACCTGGACATCCTGATCAACAACGCCGCGCAGACCATCGCGCGGCCCGCCGCCTACTACGCTCCGCTCCTGGACGGCGAGCGGCAGGCTCTGCCCGGCACGGCGCTGGACCTGAATGTGGCGCAGCCCGCCCCCGCTGCCCTGCTGAACGGGGAGGAGCCGTCACCCTTCTTCCCACCAGAGCAACTGGACCGGCACGGGCACGCCCTGGACCAGCGCCCCCACAACAGCTGGACCGCCCGACTGGACGACGTGGAGGCGCGCGAACTGCTGGAAGTGCAGCTGGTGAACACCACGGCGCCCTATCTGCTGTGCAGTGGCCTGCTGCCCCTGCTGCGGCGCTCGCCGTTTCAGCGGCGCTTCATCGTGAATGTGAGCGCCGTGGAAGGGCAGTTTGCGCGCGCTGCCAAGAACGACCGCCACCCGCACACGAACATGGCCAAGGCCGCCCTGAACATGCTGACGCGCACCAGCGGCCCGCGCCTGGCCCGAGAAAGCATTTACATGACCAGCGTGGACCCCGGCTGGGTGTCGCAGCAGGAGCCGCACCCCCAGCAGGAACGCATGGCCGCGCAGGGCTTTCGCCTGCCACTGGACCTAGACGACGCGGCGGCGCGGCTGTGCGACCCCATCTTTGCCGGGCTGAATGAGCCGGGCCGGCCCCTGGCAGGGGTCTTTCTCAAAGACTACCGGGTTCAGCCATGGTAGTTATTCCCCGCCACCAGCAGGCCACATTCTGGGCGGTGACTGCGCCCGAAGGTCTGGGCTATGTGCTGGACGGCGTTTCCTACGGCCTGCTCCCGTTGGCTGGCGTAACCGCCGCTGCCGTGGCCGAACGGCACGCCGCAGCCATAGAGGTTCAGCAGCTGACCCCTGATCCAAGCGGAGAGGCGCAGGCACGACAGGCCGCCGCACTAGCAGGCGCCCTGACCTGGCTGGTGGACGGCCAGCCCCCAGACGCGCAGACCCTGCAAACCTTAAAGCAGGACCACCCTCTCACCACCTCTGCTGCGTGTCTCCGCACCGATGGCAGCGCAGACAAGGGAGACGGCTCGCTTAGCCTGGGCTACCTGCTGAATAACCGCCCTTACGGCACCCTCCTGCGGGGCGCCCAGGGTCACGAAGGGCTGGCCGAGCGAGCAGCCATCTATCTAGGCCTGACTCACGCGCGCCTGCTGGGCTACGCGGCTTACCACGTTCAGAGTGACCACAAGTTTCATGTGCGCCGCTATGACGAGAGGCTGATTCACCGGGGCCGGCGGCAATCGCCGTCGCTGGAGCGGCTGGACGCCCTGGTCGACAGTCTGGGGCCAGCCGTGACCTTTGCCTATGTGCCGACACTGGACACTGATGCGCCGCACCGAATGGCGCTGCACGCCCGTGCACTGGACCGGTTGGCCCGCAGCGAAGCGCTGTCACGCGCCCAGGCTGTCGCGCTGCGGCGGGTCCATTACGCGCTGAAAGCCAGCGGTCCTGTGCTGTTCTGATTTGAGCTTCCACCTGAACAGAACACAGGGCCGCTTCAGACACCAGTCGTAGACGGCCCTTTCAGCGCCGCGCCGTGAGCCACAGCAGCGCCGCGCCCGCCGCCAGCGCAATCAGATTGGGACCGTAGGCGGCTAGGGCGCCGGGCAGGGCGCCGTTCTCGCCCATCACGCGGAAGACGCTGAACGTCGCGTAGTACGCAAAGGTCAGCAGCAGGGCCCACACCAACCCCAGGTCGCGGCCACTGCGAAAGGCGTAGACAGCCAGGCTGACTGCAAAAAAAGCCAGGGCCAGGGCGGCCAGCGGGCCAGCAAACTTCTGGTGCAGCGCCGTGAAATCGGCCGGTGCACTGATGTGCTGCTGGCGGTAGGTCTGGGTGCGGCGCCACAGGTCCGGCAGCGGGTCATATAGGGGCTGGGCCACGTTGCCGCCCTCGCCGCTCAGGTCAGTGCCGGTGTCTTGCAGGGGCAACTGGCCGCGCTCGAAACTCAGCACCGTCACCGGGCGGGCGTCCTGATAGGTGACGCGCTGGCCGTCACGCAATTCAAGGACGTTGCTGCCGGGGTCCAGGCGCCCGGACTGGGCCGTAATCACCTCGCGGGGGGGGAGGCTGTCCTGCATGGTCACAATCCGCAGGTCACGCAGTTCGCCGCCGGGGCGCACCTCGCCCACGCTGATGGCGCGGCCCAGGGTGTCGCGCAGCACCACGTTCTGTTCGCCCAAGCCCAGCACACGCGGGTTGTCCAGCACAATCTGACGCTGCACGGCCCGCGCTTCTGTACGGGCGCGCGGCACGAAGCCTTCGCCCAGCCCAAAGGCCAGCAGCGCCACCACGCCGCCCAGCAGCAGCACGGGCCGGAACAGCCGGGCCGCCGGAATGCCCGCCGCCACCGCGCTTTTAATTTCGCTGTCAGCCGCCAGGCGCGACAGCCCCAGCAGCACCGCGAACATCAGGGCGATAGGCAGGGCGGTCGCGGTAGCCTCCGGCACGCTAAGGGCCAGCACGCGGGCCACCAGCAGGGGGTCGGCCCCTTTGGCCAGCAGCGGCGCAATGATTTTTTCCAGCCCAACCAGCAGCAGCAGCGTAATCACCGCCGCCACACCACCCGCCAGAAACGGCAGAATCTCACCCAGCACGTAGCGTTCAAAGGTCTTCACCGCAGCCTCCAGGTCAGTGCAGCGGCCAGCAGCAAAAAGGCCAGATTGGGCAGCCACGCGGCCAGCGCCGGGTCCAGAGCGCCGGCCCGCGCCAGACCCGGCACGGTGGCCCACAGGGCGTAAAACCCTACCAGAAACACCAGCACGGCGGCAAAGGCGGCGGCGCGGTTGCGCAGCAGCAGGCCCAGGGCGCCCGCAGCCAGGGCAAAGACCACAGCCGTCAGGGGGTCGGCCACGCGGCGGGTCAGCTGAAAGGCCGCGTCACGCCGGTCAGCGGGCAATAGGCGCGCGTCAGTGGTGCGGGCCCGCAGTTCGGCCGTGGGCGTCTGCTCGGCGGCGGCGGGGGGGCGGCGCAGGGTGTCGGCCTGCGGCACCGTCACCGGCGCGGTGGCCTGCCGGGGATTCTGGCCCGGCAGGCTGATCCAGGGGCTCAGGAGGGTCCAGGTGCGCTTGCCGCTGTCCCAGGTCCCGATGCTGGCCGTCAGCGTTTTCTGGCCAATCTGCACCATGACCCCTTGCAGCTGGGCCGTTTGCCCATTGCCGTCGCTGACCACGCTGCCCGCGTAGTACAGGGCGCCGGGCGGCGCGTAGGTGTAGCGTTTCTGCGTGGTGGGCGGCACCGGAATGCTGTAGATGTTGAACCAGGCGGTGTCCCAGCGCGCCAGTCCAGCCGGCACCAGCCGGTCCCCGTTCACGTACGCCAGCGCCGCCACTAATAAAAAGGGCAGGGCCAGCGGCCACACCAGCCGCAGCGGCGGCACGCCCCCGGCACTGATGGCCTTGAGCTCGCTGTCGCGCTGCATCCGCGAAAACGCCAGCAGGATGGCGAAGGGAACGGCCAGCACCAGACTTTTGTTGAGGATGCTGGGGGCAATGCTGAAAAAGGCGGCGGCGGCTTTTTCGATAGGCGGGCGGTACATCAGCAGCTTGGCGACGGTGCTGCTCAGCGCGTCTACCAGTTGCAGCGACAGAAACAGCGCCACGCCGGCCGCATACCAGCGGGTGACCTCGGCCAGAACGAGGCGAATGAGGATGGGCGGCACGAGCCGGATTCTAGCGGGCCTGCATGAGGAACAGAGCGGCAACTGGCGTCAAAGGGGACGGGCAGGCCACTGGAAATGTGGCCTGCCCGTCTTCCCTCCTCTGCTTTAGCTCGCTTGCGTGGGCAGTGGGGTTTCCCAGCCCAGCCGCTCCCGGCGGGCGACATATTCGTGCAGCTTCAAGATGGCCGCGTTGCCGTGGGCGCCTCGCTCCTGAATGGCGCGGGTGGTGGCCGTGTCCAGATAAGCCAGGCGCAGCAGTTCGGTGCTGCTCAGGCCGTCGCGGGTCTGTTTGACGCCCCGCTCGCGGCGAATGGCGGCGCTGTTGGTGCCCAGCACGCTGCGGTTGCTGATGCTGCCCAGCTGGCCGTACACCGGTCCGGCGCCGCCGTGGCGAGCCACGGTGCTTATCAGTTCGCGGCGGGCGTGGGTGCTTTCCAGGCGGGAGGCCAGCCAGCGCCGCGCTTCGGGGTCAGGGTTGCGCTCGGCAATCTGGGCCGACAGGCGCACGTCGCCTTGCAAGGCGCGCGTCAGCAGATCCTGCGCCCGCTTGCGCCAGCGCCGCGCCTGCGGGGTCTCCAGCGTAAAGGCCAGGCGGGTGAAGTCGGGAATGCTCAGGGCCGCTTCGGCCCCTGCACCGTAATCGCGCGTTTCAAGGTCCAGTTCCAGCGCGGCGCAGGTGGCGGTATGGCGGTCTTCAGTTACTCCCAGTTGATTCAGGGCCGAGGCGGCGTGTAGGAGGCCGTCCGCACTGACGGGCAACCGGACGGTGCCAAAATCGAGGGTCAGCGGAGCGTTCTTCATAGAAAGAGTATACCACATTTTCTGCTTAAAACATAATCTTTAGGCGCAGCTGAAGACCAGGTATGCGGAAAATCTATCGGCTTAATTCTGCGATCCATAGGCTTTTTTTTGAGACAATCAACCTGAAGGCGAAGTCATGAGCTGCTGTGGACAGTCCAAACCATCCTTTTGCCAGAGACAGAATACTTCGGCCTACTTTTTTAGACAGAGTTACGCAGCCAACTGAACGCCCGTCCAACCTCTTCGTGGGTCAAACCACACTTATACTTGACTAAACCACTCGGTTTACATACGTTGGGGCCGTGAAAGGGAAACTTCTGGCTCTGACGGCTCTCGCTCTGCTCTCTGCCGCTTCTGCGGCGTCCATTAAGGGCGCCGACGGCGTGACGGTGGAAGTGACCAACCCCAAGCGCGTGGTCGCGCTGAACGCCACCACCGTGGAACTGATTTACCGCCTCGGCAAGCAGGCCACGATTGTCGGCACCGACATCACCGGCACCTACCCGCCCAACAAGATTCCCAGCGTGGGCCACTGGGCGCAGCTGCCCGCCGAAGGCATCATTGCCCTGAAGCCGGACGTGGTGATTGGCACCGCCGATAACTTCGCCATGCCCAGCAACGTCAAGACGGTTGAGCAGCTGCGCGCGGCCGGCGTCAAGGTGCTGGTGCTGCCCGCCAGCGACCGTGGCGGCCTGGACGGCGTCAAGGCCCGCCTGAACATGCTGGGCCAGGTCTATAACGTGCAGAGCGCGGCCACCAGCCTGAGCAAGAGCTTTGACACTACCATGCAGGCCGTGAAGGCCAACCAGCCCAAGACGGCGCCCAAGGTGGTCTTTCTGTACGCCCACGGCCCCGCCAGCGGCATGCTGTACGGCACCGACGGCGGCGCCAACGAGCTGATTACCCTGGCCGGCGGCAAGAACGCCGCGACCTTCAAAGACACCAAGGAGCTGACCGCCGAAGCTCTGGTGGCCATGAACCCCGACGCCATCATCATGCTGACCCGCGGCATGGAAGCGGTGGGCAACCTGGACGCCGTGCTGAAGATGCCCGGCGTGGCCCAGACCAACGCGGGGCGCAACCGCCGCGTCTACACCGTGGACGACTCGGTTCGCTGGATTGGGCCGCGTCTGCCCGAGTTCGCGCTGAAGCTCGCCCGCGAGTGGAAGGCCGACTTCCGTTGACCGCTGCCGCCGCCCCGGTCCTGAGCCGTCAGCGCACGCGGGCGGCCCTGGTGCTGCTGGCGCTGCCGCTGCTGCTGGTCGGCGCGGTGGTGCTGGCGGTGGGCACGGGCGCGGTGCCGATTACGCCAGGGCAGGTGCTCAGCATCCTGCTGGCGCCGCTGGGCGTATCCCCCCTGCAAGGCTACGATGAGCAGCAGGCCGCCGTGCTGTGGGCCATTCGCCTGCCGCGCGTGGCCCTGGGCATTCTGGTGGGCGCGGGCCTGGCGATAGCGGGGGCCGCCATGCAGGGCCTGTTCCGCAACCCTCTGGCCGACCCTGGCCTGCTGGGCATCTCCAGTGGGGCCAGCCTGGCGGCTGCCATGAGCGTGGTGCTGGGCTTTCACGCCTTTGGCATGTATTCGCTGCCCGCTGCGGCCTTTGTGGGGTCCCTGCTGTCCACAGCCCTGATCTACCT
Organism: Deinococcus betulae; assembly: GCF_020166395.1. Classification (NCBI taxonomy): domain Bacteria; kingdom Thermotogati; phylum Deinococcota; class Deinococci; order Deinococcales; family Deinococcaceae; genus Deinococcus; species Deinococcus betulae. The sequence goes on from NZ_JAIQXU010000034.1 coordinate 43,091, forward strand.
GCTGTCGCAGGACCGGGGCCGGGTCAACGTGACCACCATGCTGCTGGCCGGTATTGCGATCAACGCGCTGTGCGGCGCCGGCACCGGCCTGATGACCTTTCTGGCCACCGACGAACAGCTGCGCACCATCACCTTCTGGAACCTGGGGTCGCTGGGCGGGGCCACCTGGCCCACCGTGCTCAGCGCCCTACCTCTGATTATGCTGGGCGTCTTGGTGCTGCCCCTGACGGCCCGCGCCCTCAACGCCTTCATGCTGGGCGAGAGCGGCGCGGCGCACCTGGGGATTCCGGTGCAGGGCGTCAAGTGGCTGATTGTGACCCTGGTGGCCCTCAGCGTGGGCGCGGGTGTGGCGGTGGCGGGCACCATCGGCTTTGTGGGCCTGGTCGTGCCGCACCTGCTGCGGCTGGTCACCGGCCCCAACCACCGCACGCTGCTGCCAGCCTCGGCGCTGCTGGGGGCCACGCTGCTGGTCTTGGCCGATCTGGTGTCACGCACCGTGGCCGTGCCGGCTGAGGTGCCCATCGGCATCGTGACGGCCCTGCTGGGCGCGCCGTTCTTCCTGTACCTGCTGCGCCAGGGCCGGCGGGAGACGGGCCTATGAGGGAGGCCGCTGTGCTGGATCCCCAGACCACGCCGGTTCCTGTCCAGACTCCGGCGGCCACCCTGGTTCGCGTCACCGAACTGGAATATGAGGTGGCGGGCCGCACGCTGCTGCGGCAGGTGTCGCTGTCGCTTCAGGCTGGCGAACTGCTGGTGGTGCTGGGGCGCAACGGCGCTGGCAAAAGCACACTCCTGAAGCACCTGACCGGCGAACTGGGCCGGCGCGGGGTGGAGCTGTTTGGCCAGGCGCTGCCCGAATGGCGCGGCGCCGAGCTGGCCAGGCGCCGCGCCGTGCTGCCGCAGCAGACGCCCGTGTCTTTTGCCTATGAAGTGCTGGACGTGGTGCTGCTGGGCCGCATTCCCCACGGACGAAATGAAACTCCGGCTGACCGCGCCATTGCCGCCGCCTGCCTGGCGCGGGTGGGCCTGGCCGGCTACGAGGGCCGCAATATTCAGACTCTCTCGGGCGGCGAGCAGCAGCGGGTCCATCTGGCGCGCACGCTGGCGCAGCTGGAGGGCACGCCGGGCGACCGGGTGCTGCTGCTGGACGAACCCACCGCCAGCCTCGATCTCGCGCACCAGCACGCCACCCTGCGCCTGGCACGCGACCTCTGCGCGCAGGGCGTGGGGGTGCTGGCCGTGCTGCACGACCTAAATCTGGCCGCGCAGTACGCCGACCGGGTGCTGCTGCTCTCGGACGGCGCCGTGCTGACCTGCGATACCCCCAGTGCCGCCCTTACCCGTGACCATATTCACGCCGCTTACGGCCACGAGGTGCTGGTCACCCGTCACCCCTGCCTGGACTGCCCCCTGATTGTCAGCGCCCAGTAGAAGGAGGCCCGACCTCCTTTTTTCGCGTTAAACTTGAGTAATTCTGTCGGATTAGTTCGTTACCCGCCTCTGTCCCAAGGAGTGCTCTGCCCATGACCCGCTTCCTGCTTTCTGCCCTGCTAGCCGCCTCGGTGGCCTCGGCCCAGAACGTGAATGTCACGGACGCCGAGGGCCGCACCGTCGCCCTGACTCCAGCCGACACCGCCCGCGTCCTGACCCTGGGTGGCCCCGTCACCGAAATCGTGTACGCGCTGGGGGCCGGCAGCCGGGTGATTGCCGCCGATTCCTCCTCGTACTCTCCCGACGCCGTGAACAAACTGCCCAAGGTGGGGCTAACAGCGCGCCCAGCCGACCTTTTACACACATTAAATTAGACCCAGGAGCCCCCATGCTGACTGTGATGAACCGAATCCGGGTGCACCCCGACTACGCCGACGCTTTCGAGGAGCGGTTCCGCACCCGCGCGGGGCTGGTGGACACCATGCCCGGCTTTATTCGCAACGAGGTGCTGCGCCCCGCCCAGCCGGGCAAACCCTACATCGTGCTGACGTACTGGGAGAGCCGCGAGGCCTTTGAAGCCTGGACCACGTCCGACGCTTTCAAGCAGGGCCACGCCCGCAGCGGCAGCCTGCCCAAGGAAGCCTTTGACGGCCCCAGCGAACTGGAAATCCACGAAGTGTTTCTGAACAGTGACACCCGGCCGCAAGGAGAGCCCGCATGACCACTGCTGCCCGCCAGCCCATCGTCAATGACGACATGCACGACATCATCACGCACGTCAACGAGGGCCACGTGCCCGAACTGCTGCACTGCGTCAAGGCCTACACTCCTGTTCAGGACGCCACCCACGTCCAGATGACCGCCGTCTACGAGGACGGGATGGAGCTGGAAGTCACTGCTCCTGCCGGCCTGAGCCGTCATTTCGTGGCCTACGCCGTGCCGGGCCCGGCCCACGAAGCCATTCGCGGCACGGTGAGCGAGGCGATGAAGAAGCTGGGGGTCAAGCCAGACAGCCGTGTGGCCCACTGGCGCCTGACCGAGAACCGCGCCCTGACGGCGCATTTTCGCCGCCTGACTGTGAATCTGGGTGAGGACGAGCGCGCCGATTGGCGCCCCGGCTATGCCTGCCGCTTTGACGTGCCGGGGCATGAACATGGCCGCCCCTACACACTGCGCCGCGTCAGTGGCACTACCGCTGAAGTCGACGTGTACTGCCACGACAACACCCTGGGCAGCCAGTGGGCCGAGGGCCTCCAGCCCGGCGAGACCGTCACGGCACGCGGCGATTATCAGGAGGTTACTCCTGACTTCAGTGCCGGTCCCGCGCTGCTGCTGGGCGACGAGACGGCGCTGCCAACCATCGCCGCGCTGCTGGAAGGCTGGGCCGATGAACACCCTGTGCGCGTGCTGCTGGAGGTCGGCGACGCTGCCGACCAGCGCTACCTGGACGACGTGCACCTGCCGTCTGGCGCGCATGTGAGCTGGCTGCCCCGCATGGGCGGGAGTGGCACCGCCTTGCGTGAAGTGCTGGACGCACTGGAAACCCCACCCGCAGCGGTGTGGGGCGCCATGGAAGTCAGCGCCGCCAAAGCCCTGCGCAAGCATCTGCGCACCGAGTACCCGGACGCCGATGTGCGGGTAACCGGATACTGGCGAGTGAACGAGAAGAACTAAGACGGAATCCAGTTGAATCGTTTGCAACAACGATGACATCCGAGCGGACTTGCAAAGCGGCGCAGCAGACTTGAAAAGCTCCTCAGGAGAGCGAGAAGGAGAACAACAGGTTCCGGACATGGAGTTGGCAAATCGGCGTTTTCCCGATTTGTCAACGAAACAAACGGAATCCGTCTAAGAGGTTGGGGAGAACCGGCGGGGAGACATTCAATCTCCCCGTTGGTCCTGTTAGCTGGTCAGGCAATAAAAAAGCCGCCTCTCTAGGCGGTGATGTCAAGAATTATAGCACGGTATGCAGCGGCGGTCAATCTATACACGGATTGAGGCGGCCTGTAAAGCGCGGCGACGGTTTA